>JAKPCM010000059.1 GCA_029553255.1 Caldisericota bacterium
TCATTATTATTTACCCAAGAATTATTGAAACTAAAGCCACCGAATATAAAATATAGATTTTTATTTTTAACACACCTATGAGGGATTGAAATGTAAAAATTGATATTATTAAATTAAGTTTTTTAATATTAAAAATGAAACAGAAAAAAAGGAGGATAGTTATGTTTAAAGAATTTAAGGAATTTGCACTAAAAGGTAATGTTGTTGATCTTGCAGTTGGAATAATAATTGGCGGAGCATTTGGGAAAATTGTTTCTTCTTTAGTTAGTGATGTTCTTATGCCTTTTGTTGGTCTATTGGTTGGCGGTATCAATATAAGTGATTTGTCAATTAATATAGGTGATGCAGTTATTAAATATGGTTCTTTTTTGCAAACAACTGTTGATTTTTTAATAATCTCATTTAGTATATTTTTACTTGTTAAAGGTATAAATAAATTAAGAATTAAACCAGTTGAAGAAAAAGTAGAACCTACAACAAAAGTTTGTCCATATTGTTATTCAATTATACCAATTAAAGCAACTCGTTGTCCAAATTGTACATCAGAGTTAATATAATATTATTTCCTTAACTATTAGAACTAAATTCTTAAAGTGAAAAATTTTTTAAATAATTCTATTAATTTTATTGAAAATTCTTAATAAATCTTAGCTTTGTTTCTTCTTAAATTTAAACAATTCTGTTTCTGAAGATAATGAAATAATCAATGCTACTACACAAAGAATAATAGTAATAGTTATATAATTTGTTCCTGTTCTCAGACTTGGGAAAAAGGAAAATATTATAAATAAAATTCCTATAAGGGAGATTAAATAAGCCTTCCAGCCCTTTTCACTTGCTTCAGACAATCCTAACAAGATAAACAATATACCAGCAATAACACTTATGATTATGTTTGATAATGGAGAAAGAGGAAGAAGCCTTATCAATAATATTACACTTAAAAAGAAACTCAACATCATACCACTCATAATTCCACCTCCTATTTTTAATTTTAATATTCTAAAAATATAAAATCAAGTTTTTTTAGTGATATAATGATATGGTTTATTTTTAAGGAGTATTTTATGGATGATTCAATATCAATTAAGACAGAAAATTTAGGAAGAATTTATAAAAAAGAGGGAGGAGTACTCGAGGCTCTTAAAAATATCAATATAAATGTTAATAGGGGAGAAATTTTTGGTCTTCTTGGTCCAAATGGTGCTGGTAAAACTACACTCATTAAAATATTAACTACACTTCTTCTTCCATCTTCTGGAAAAGCATATGTTTTAGGATATGATGTTGAGACTGAAACTTTAAAAATAAGAGAAAAAATAAATATGGTAAGCGGTGGCGAATGGGCGGGGTATGGTATTTTAACTGTTAGAGAAAATTTGTGGATGTTCTCTCAATTTTATGGGATTCCTACAAAAAAGGCAAAAAGAGAGATAGATAAATATCTCGAAATATTTGGTCTTGAAGAAGATGCAAATACAAAAATAAGCAAGCTTTCAACAGGTATGAGACAGAAGATGAATATAATAAGAGGTATTTTATCTAATCCTGAGGTTTTGTTTCTTGATGAACCTACCCTTGGACTCGATGTTCAGATAGCAAGAACTGTAAGAAGTTTTATTAAGGTTTGGATGAAAGAAAAAGAAGGAAGAACGATACTTTTAACCACTCATTACTTGAATGAAGCAGATGAACTATGCAATAGGATAGCTATTATAGATAATGGTGAGATTCATGCTCTTGATACACCACAAGGATTAAAAAAGATACTAAAAAATAAAATAATGTATTCAGTTGAACTTGAAAGAGAATCTTATCTAAATTTGAAAGAATTACCATACACAACTAAATTTACTGTTAATCCATTAAAAGATGGGAAGATTGAAGTGAAATTTCAGATTCAAGATGAAAATAAGATCGTTGATATATTTAATTATCTAAAGAACAATGGTTTTAACCTTGTTTCATTCAGAAAAAGGGAACCAACTCTTGAAGATGTTTTTATTGAAATAGTAGGGAAAGAGTTTAAAGAAGATGAATAAAGAATATATTATTAGGAATTTGAAAGCGATTTTAGGAAGAGCATATCCAAGAGTGATTGCAGCAAACAGAGAATACTCATGGATTATTGCTGATATAATACTTCCTCTTTTATCTGTTATTGCATATGGTACACTGTATAAATTTCTTGGTGCATCAAAAGATTTTTTGGGTTTTGCAGTTCTTGGTGGTGCAATGAGTGCTTTCTGGTTAAATGTTTTATGGGATATGGCATCTCAACTTTATTGGGAGAAAATGAGTGGCAATCTTCAGCTCTATATATTAAGTCCAATATCTTTAGTATCTATCCTTTTAGGAATGAGTATAGGTGGAATGCTTGCTACATCACTAAGAGCTGCTGCAACATTAATAGTAGGGACTTTTATTTTTAAGCTTGATTTTAGTTTAATTAACATTACTCAACTTCTTCTTGTTTTCTTTTTAACTTTAGCTGCTCTTTATGGTCTTGGAATGATGCTTGCATCTTTATATCTTATCTGGGGAAGAGAAGCATGGCATCTTTCAGAATTTTTCCAAGAGCCGGTTTATCTTGTAAGTGGTATGTATTTTCCTGTTAAATTCTTAGGAAAAGTAGGTTTCTTTTCATCCTTAATTCCTTTAACAGTAGGACTTGATGGATTAAGACAACTTTTATTTAAAGAAGGAGCAACTTTTGGTTTTTTATCTGTAAATATTGAGATTTTAATTCTTATAATTTTAACAGTTATCTATGCTCTACTTGCTATTTATTATCTTAAAAAGATGGAATATCTTGCAAGAAAGGAGGGGAAATTAACAATTAGATGGGAATAATTAAGAAATTTCTGAATGATTTTAAATCATCTTTTTATCTTGGTTGGAAAATTGAGAGTAACTGGACAGATCCACTTTTATTTTTTATATACTCACTCGCAAAACCTCTATCAAGCGCATTTATTTTAATATTTATGTATATGATAATATCTCAAGGTCAAATGAATGAGATGTTACCTCACTTAATTATTGGGAATGCTCTTCATTTATACACAGCAAATGTATTGTTTGGAATGGCATGGACTGTTATTGATGATAGAGAATTTTATGAGACCTTAAAATATATTTATATTTCTCCAGTAAGTATGTTTCAATTTCTTGCAGGAAGAGGGTTTGCAAAATACTTAATAACAACAATTTCATCTTTTATTATAATAATTTTTGGATTTATTTTCTTAAATGTTAGATTTACCCCAATAGCATCCTGGTATATCTATTTTCCAATTTTTCTTTTTGTTGGTTCTATATCATTATTTATAATTGGTTATTTTTTTGCTGGAATTAATTTTTTAATCAGTAGGCAAGGTAGTTTTTTAACTCAAAGTGCTGCTGGTGTTTTTCTCCTTTTAACCGGAGCTATATTTCCAATTGATACATTCCCAGGATTTTTAGGAAAAGTTGGAATATATATTCCTCAAACAATTTGGATTGATGGGATGAGAAAAATACTTCTTGGTGATGGATGGAATAGTTTCTTTATAAATATGAGTATCAATAGAATGTTATCTATGCTTATTATTGAAAATATTATCTATTTTATCATAATTTTTCTATTTTTTAATTTTTCCTTAAAAATTGCAAGACAAAGAGGTCTTATTGATCAGAGAACTATGGGCTAAAAAAGAGAGGTTTCAACGATAAAATTTTTGATTAAAATTTCATAAATCTCATCAAAATTTTTGCCACAAGGTTCTATTTCATTCTCTTTATCTTTTGAAAAATATATATAATTTATCCCGAAATTTTTTGCTCCTAATATATCTTTTTCTAAATTATCTCCAATATGAACAACTTCTTCTTTTTCAACTTTAAACTCTTTTATTATTCTATTAAAACTATTTTTATTTGGTTTTACAAATCCAATTTCATCTGAGAAAAAAACTTTATCAAAATAATCTAATAGTTTATATCTATTCAATATCTCTTTTAAAGCCCAACCAGGAGTTCTGCCTGCATCAGATAAAATACACAATTTTAAGTTTAATTTTTTCAATTTTTCCAAAAAAGGTTCAACATTATCAATAAGTTTTGGAGGCACTTCAAAAATGGCAGTCTCATAACTCATTTTGATATCTTCTAAAATAGGTCCATTTGGCACCATTTGAAATTGTTTAAAGATATAATATATCTGCTTTGAAACATTTATACTTTTTTCACTCTTTTTTTGAGTCGAAAAAAGCCACTCACTCATTTTCTCATACGCTTCTTTGATTTTATCTTTAGATATATTCAAAGGGGTGAGATATTCATACAATTTATTAATTCTTATCTCACCCCTTTTTTCTTCTAAATTTAAATCATCTTCAATTATTGTATCCCAGAGATCTAAACTTACAACTTTAAGCAACTTTTTCTCTTTTTACATCATCAAGAATTTTTTTAAGTTCTTCTCCCTCAATTGTTTCTTTTTCTATTAAAACCTCTACAACCTTTTTTACCCCTTCATTGTTTTCTTTAAGTATATTTTTTGCTTTTTCGAAACAATCTTCAATTGTTTTTTTAACTTCTTTATCTATCTCATATGCAACCTGTTCAGAATAATCTCTCTCTGATGCTATATCCCTTCCCAAAAAGACAAATTCAGTTTTTCTTCCAAAAGTTAAAGGTCCGAGTTTATCGCTCATGCCAAATTCAGTTACCATTTTTCTTACTATTTCAGTTGCTCTTCTTAAATCATTTTCTGCTCCCGTTGTTTTATCAAAAGTGAATAACTCTTCTGCAGCTCTTCCCCCAAGTAATGTTGTTACTTCTGATAAAAGTTGTTCTCTTGTTCTTATAAATTTCTCTTCTTGAGGAAGTTGAAGTGTATAGCCTAAAGCCATGCCTCTTGAGATTATTGATATTCTATGAACAGGATCTGAATGCGGAAGCATATCAGCAACAACAGCATGCCCTGTTTCGTGAAATGCAATGACTCTTTTTTCTTCATCTGAGACTACCCTTGTTTTTTTCTGAGGGCCAGCAATTACTCTATCTATTGCCTCTTCGAGTTCATCCATAGTTATTTTATTCTTATTTCTTCTTGCAGCAAGAAGTGCTGCTTCGTTAACAAGATTTTCAAGATCAGCACCTGTAAAACCAGCAGTTCTTTTTGCAAGAGTTGGTAAATTAATATCATTTCCTAAAGGTTTATTTCTTGTATGAATTTTTAAAATTGCCTCTCTTTCTTTTACATCAGGGAAGTTAACAACTATTCTTCTATCGAATCTTCCAGGTCTAAGAAGAGCTTGGTCAAGAATATCTGGTCTATTTGTTGCTGCAATGACAATGATTCCAGCATTTGGATCAAATCCGTCCATTTCAACAAGAAGTTGGTTCAAGGTTTGTTCTCTTTCGTCGTGTCCTCCACCAAGACCAGCTCCACGTTGTCTTCCAACAGCATCAATTTCATCGATAAAAATTATACAAGGGGAGTATTTTTTCGCTTCATTGAAAAGATCTCTTACTCTTGCAGCACCAACTCCAACAAACATTTCAACAAATTCTGAACCAGAGACGCTAAAAAAAGGTACACCTGCTTCGCCAGCAACCGCTTTAGCAAGAAGAGTTTTACCACAACCTGGAGGTCCTACAAGAAGTACTCCTTTAGGTATTTTTGCTCCAATAGATGAAAATTTTTTTGGATTTCTTAAAAATTCAATCTCTTCTTGAAGATCTTCTTTTACCTCTTCAAGACCAGCAACATCATTGAAAGTTATTTTTGGTTTATTTTCCAAAAATAACTTTGCCTTACTTTTCGCAAAATTAAAAACTTGAGAATTTGCACCTCCAGAAATAGATCTCATCATAATCATCCAGAAAACTATTATAAGGACAAGTGAACCAATATTTATTAGTATATACCACCATGTTCCACTACTTGATGTTGGTTTTATGGTTGTATTAACATTTTTTTCAATAAGTAAATTCGGTAGATTTGGATCGTCGAAAAGAGGAAGAGTGGTTGAGAATTTGTTTCCATTCATATATGTACCACTAACATTTTGTCCATCTATAGTTATTTCCTTTACATCGCCTTCTTTTATTTTAGAAATGAATTGTGAATAAGATATTTTGTCGATATTTTGTGTATTAGCATTAGTATAAAAACTATACATAAAGTATATAAAAACAATCATTAAAATTAGTGGTATTAAACTTCTTATTATATTAAAAAAATTGTTTTCATTTTTTTTCATATTTCATCACCTCATACATATATATTTCTGGTTTTAAAACAGAAATATATGGTAAATTTCTGTACTTCTCATTAAAATCTAAACCATAACCAACAACAAATTCATCTGGTATTTCGAAACCATAATATTCAACCGGGACCTCTATTTTTCTTCTTACCTTTTTGTTCAATAAGGCACAAGCTTTTAAACTTAAAGGTTTTCTTGCAGATAAAATCTCTCTCAAATATGTCAAAGTGAGGCCTGTATCAACTATATCTTCAACAATCAGAACATTTCTATCTTCTATTGAATGGTCAAGATCTTTAGTTATCTTAATTATACCAGAAGATTTCGTAGATGCACCATAAGATGAAATACCAAGATAATCTAAAGATAAATATATATTCATTTCTCTGATTAAGTCAGTTAAAAAAACAGTAGCACCTTTTAAGATGCAAACAAGATGAGGAAACATTTCTTTGTATTCTTTTGAGATATCTTCTGCAAGTTCTCTAACTCTTTTTTTTATTTCTTCTTCTGTTATAAGAATCTTTTGAATATCTTTATCCATCTAAAATCCTCCAATGTTATTTTAATACAAATAACTCTATTTGTTAAATTTGTTACTTTATAATCATCAGATATTCTAACTCCAACAATCCATAATATATCATCTTTTTTATCTAATAAAATTGGTAAATTCCATCTTACACTTTTTGGTATTCCACTGTCAACAAAAAAATCCTGTATCTTTTTCTCTTTCTTTAATCCTAAGGGTTTAAATTTTTCTCCAAACATTGGTTTTCTTATTTTAAGTGGTAGTTCAATTTTATCATAATCAAAAAAAGAAATAAATGGATCTTTAACTTTTGAAATTTTTTCAACTAAAGAAAGTTCAATTTTCATTCCTATTTCTTGATAGGAACCAATATCTGGAATTTCAATATAAAAGTCAGGTATTTCAAAATCTCTTCTTTCGATGATTAAATTATTTTTATCTTTTACTGCAATTAAATTCAAAGGAAGTTCTATCTCTTTTCCCGTTTTTTTATTTTCAAGTGATATCACTTTATCAATATGATCAAGAGGATATTCTCTTAGATCTTTATTGAAATGATCAATTACTTTTCTAATTAGCCTTCTTTTTAATGATAAATGTAAATTTTGTAATTTTTTAAGATCTATTTTTACAAAATCATCCTCAAATTTCAATATATCATTTTTTATATTTTCAACTAAATCATCAAGAAATTTATCTTCGACTTTTAATATATTTGAAAGGGATAAAATTTTTTCTTTAAAATTTTTATTAAACTCTTTTTCAATGATTGGCAAAAGATAATTTCTTACCTTATTTCTTAAATAATCAGTTTCAAAATTAGTTTTATCAATTCTGTATTCAATTTTGTTTTCTTCTAAATATTTTAATATCTCCTCTTTTTTTATATTTATTATTGGATGAATAATATTGTCTCTTTTTTCAGGAATTCCTATCAAACCTTTCATCCCACTTCCTTTAATAAAATTAATTAAAATAGTTTCAACATTATCATCAAGGTTATGCCCAAGAGCGATTTTATTAAAATTTTCAACCTTTAAAATTTTATTAAAAAAAGAAAATCTTACATCCCTTCCAACCTCTTCGATGGATTTTTTATTTTTAGTACTTAATTTTTTAACATCTTCTCTAATTACATATAAAGGTATTTTTAATTTTTGAGAGATAGTTCTTATAAATTTTTCATCTAAATCTGAATCTATCCCTCTCAACTTATGATTTATATGAGCAATTATAAGTTGATTATTAAAATAATTATGAAGAATATATAACAAAAAGATAGAATCTGGTCCACCTGATAATCCAACAAGAATTCTATCATTTTCATTGATCAAAGAATTTTCTGAAATAAAGTTTTTGATTTTTTTAATTAAATTCATTTTAGTGGTGGCGGCGGAGGGAATCGAACCCACGACACCACGGGTATGAGCCGTGTGCTCTGACCATCTGAGCTACGCCGCCCTCTTTTCTATTTTACTAAATTTGATATAATTTTCAATAAATTGATAACAAAAGTAGGCTGTCTGTTTTTGTAAACCATTTTATATTTAAAAATTTTAATTTTATTATAAAATTAATATAATAAGGATATTAATAAAAAATGGAAATTTATAAAAAGAGTTTAGAAGAAGCACTAAAAGAGAGTGAAGAAAAATTTAGAAGCCTTTTTTACAATAGTCCAGAAGCACTTGTTTATATTGATAAAGATGGAAATATTATTGATATAAATCCAAAATTTACAGAATTATTTGGCTATGAACTAGATGAAATTAAAGGAAAAAATTTGAATAGCGGAATAATTCATCCAGAAAATTTATTAAATGAGGGTCCAAAACTTGATGAAATCGCCTTAAAAACGGGATATGTAAATGTTGAAACTATAAGAAAAAGAAAAGATGGAACAACCTTTCCCGTTTCTGTTTCAAGTTCCTCTATAGTAATAAATGGTGAAGTTAAAGGAATTATTGGTTTATATATAGATTTAACTGAAAGAAAAAAACATGAAGAGATGTTAAGGTACCTTGCAATGCACGATCCACTTACTGGTCTTCCAAACAAGATTTTTTTACAAGATAAATTTCAGATAGAAAAAGCAAGACATGATAGATATAAAAATAAATTCGCTATTTTATTTGTTGATCTTTATGAATTCAAATTTATAAACGATTATTATGGGCATAATATAGGGGATGAAGTCTTAAAAATTATTTCTGAAAAGTTACAGTCAAATATTAGAAAATCTGATATAATATCAAGAATCGGAGGCGATGAATTTGTTATATTGGCAACTGATTTAACAGATATTAAGAATGTAACTATTATTGCAGATAAAATTATCACTTCTTTTCTTGAGCCAATTAAAGTAGAAGATAAAGAGTTTTCTATAGGAGTTAACATTGGAATAGCAATTTATCCTGATGATGGAAATGAACTGGATGATTTAATTAAAAAAGCAGATTTTGCAATGTATTATGCAAAAAATATGGGTAAAAATAAGTTCAGTTTTTATAATGAAGACATCTTAAAGGGAAGGTTA
>JAKPCM010000076.1 GCA_029553255.1 Caldisericota bacterium
TGCTGCACCAATGATTGCAAATGCTGTTGAAGATGCAATTGGTATTAGAATCAAAGCACTTCCTATTACTGCAGAAAAGATAGCTCTTGCTATTAAAAATGGTGAAAAAGAGCCAGATTATTACTGGCATATAATGAAATAGATTTAGGGGGCTTTTGCCCCCTTTTTTTTAATTTAAAATATCATAATAACAAAATAAAATAACAATTCTATTAAATTTTACAATCTTATCCATTTTTGATTAATTAACCAATACAAAAAAATTTAAAAATAGAAATTAAATGAGAATATATTGAATTTATCCCAAAAATTTAAAGATAAATCTAAGGTTGATTTAAAAAAAAATATAAATTGGATTAATCATTATAATGGGAATTTTCAAGAAAAAATTTATGATATGAAAGATAGATTTTCTATTGCCGATAGTGAAAAAACTTTTTATTACTAAATAATTAAAAAGTAACAAAATTCATAAAAAACTTAAATTTAAATATAGAAATTAAATAAAATAAAAAAAGGGGCGAAACGCCCCTTAGTTTAGTTAAAAAATTTAATACTAAATATCGAGTTCAGTTGGAACAGTTAGATTTTCATTCTTTTTAATCAAATCTTCTGGAGCTTCTTTAAAGAATCCACCTCTCATAACTTGTTGTATATATGAATCCCTTACCTCCTCTTCCCACTGTTTTCTTGAAAGGTAAAATATTTTTGCTCCACCAAGTTCATGTTGATAATCTGGCCAAGGATATGTAGGAAGAGCCATTCTTAAACCACCTAAAACCCAACCACTATAACTTTCAAATGTTGCCCAAAATTCCTGTTGATTGCATACTTCAAAAGCATACCAAGCTTTTGCATAAAAAAGTACACCGCCAGCACCAATTTGTCTTTCAAAGGTCATTGTGTGAAGACTAATATTAATATCTTCGTTCAATAATCTACCATTTGCAATACCAAGAAGCTTACCATCATGAAGACCAATAAAGAAATATTCATCTTTCATTCTTTTCCTTTTCAAGGCAAGAAGTTCTGCTAATGTTCTTGCACCAACAATATCATAAAAGTCATACTCTGCATCAAGTGTGAGTTTAAGGAATCCAAGAACTGGGTCAATCTCTTCTTCCTTAATTGGTCTTATCACGACTTGAAACATATTTCCCTCTCTATTCTTAATCTCAGTATAATATGGTTTCATCGGAGGAGCATTTAATGGTGCTTGTAACATTCCCTCTAACCACTCAGCATCAAATGTGTATTCGCTTTTTTTTAACTTTGTTGGAACTTGCTTTTTCATCTGAAACCTCCTAAAAATTATTTTATATAAAAAAATTTTATCATTTATATAATTTATGTCAAATAAAAATTTGTTATAAATATAACACATAATTTTCTTAGAATATATAAATTATATACATTTTAAAGGATTATTTTGGTCTTGACATAATAGTTTTTATTTATTAAAATACTAAAGGCAATAAAAAAATTTATGAAAGGAAGGTGGTCTATGGGAGTATCACCTGATAAGATAGTTATTGAGTGGGAGAAGGTCTATGCAGAAAGAGTAAAAGGAATGAGGGCATCAGAAATTAGAGAACTTCTAAAATTTGCTAAACAACCAGGACTTATATCTCTTGCAGGAGGTTTTCCAGATCCAACTTTATTTCCAGTTGAACAGATTAGAGAAGTGACAGATTATATATTGATTAATCATGGTTCTGATGCTTTACAATATGGTGAAACTGAAGGTTTAAAAGAATTAAGGCAGATTCTTGTTGAAAGAATGAGGAATGAAGGAATAGATATAGGGCTTGATAATCTTGTTATAACTACTGCATCACAGCAAGCATTAGATATGACTGCGAAAATTTTTATCAGTCCTAAAGATACAATTATTGTTGAATCACCCACATATCTTGGTGCGCTTCAGGCATTTTATGCTTTTGAAGCAGAATTTGTAGATATAAATGTAAATGATGATGGTATTGATATAGAAATTCTTGAAGATCGTATAAAAGATTTGATATTCAAAAAAGGAATAAAGCCCAAATTTATTTATGCAATTCCAAATTTTCATAATCCTGTTGGAGTCACTTTAACCTTAGAGAGAAGAAAAAAACTGATTGAGATTTCAAGGAAATATCAAATACCTATTATAGAAGATGATCCCTATGGTGAAATAAGATTTGCAGGAGAATCATTCCCTTCATTAATATCTTTAGATACAAGTAATGTTATAGCATTAAGAACATTCTCAAAAATTCTATCTCCTGGTTTAAGACTTGGATGGATAGTTGGAGACCCAGAAGTAATAAGAAAGATTGTTATTGCTAAACAAGGAGAAGATTTAGCTTCACCCTCTTTAACTCAATATATTGCTTATGAATTTTTAAAAAGAGGTTATCTCGAACCTTATCTTGAAAAGGTTAGAGTTGAGTATAAAAAGAAGAAAGACCTTATGATTGAAAGTATGATTAAATATTTCCCAGAGGAGATTAAATTTACCAGACCAGATGGTGGATTATTTATTTGGGTTATATGCCCAGAATCAATAAATACAGAAGAACTCTTTTTTGAAGCAATAGAAGAGAAGGTAGCTTATGTTATCGGAGCCTCTTTTTATGCTCATAGAGATGTACATAATTGTATGAGATTAAATTTTTCAATGCCATCATATGAACAGATTGACGAAGGTATAAAGAGGTTAGGTAATCTATTTAAGAAAAAATTAGGTAAATAATTTTTTAAAAGTATCAATTAGAAATGTCAATATGGTATTATATTATCATATTGACATTTTAAAATTTATATTATATTTTTAATTTTTTATTAAAATACTTATGATGATAAAAAATGTATTATTAATGAACCCTCCTGTTGGAGTTTTTCAGAGAGGAGAAGAGAGATGCCAAGCTGATGTTGAAGGTGGAACTGCAATATCATTAAGACCACCAAATAATCTTGGATATTTAGCATCTATATTAAGAGATCTTGGAAAAAATGTTTTAATTAGAGATTATCCAATAGAAAAAGATAAAGATTTTGTTAAAGATCTTAAAGATTATAATTTTGATTTAATAATAATGAGTATAACAACAGGAACTATAGAAGATGATTTAAAATTTTTTAAAATTGCTAAAGATTTTAATAAAAATATTGTAACAGTTGCTGAAGGTGCTCATTTTATAACTGCTCCATTGGATTCTTTTAAAAAAGAGATTTATGAATATTTAGATTTTGCTTTTTTTGGTGAAAGTGAATTTGTAATTAAAGAGTTCATTAATAAATATGAAATTGACAAAGATTTATTAAATGTTAAAGGATTGATTTACAAAAATAATAATGAATGGAAAAAAAATGAACCACCCCCTTTTATAGAAAATCTTGACTCTCTTCCATTTCCAGCAAGAGACTTGATGAGAAATGAGTTATATATAAATCCAGATACAGATAAACCAATGGCAACTATACAAACATCTCGAGGATGTCCAGGAAGTTGTATATATTGTCTTGCGCCAATTGTGTCAGGAAAAAAATTAAGAAAAAGAAGTCCAAAAAATATTGTTGATGAGATTGAAGAGTGCGTTAATAGATATAAAATAGATAATTTCTTTCTTAGAGCAGATACATTTACTATTGATAAAGATTGGGTTATTGAAATATCAAAAGAGATAATTAATAGAAATTTAAAAATATTGTGGGTTGCCAATTCAAGAGTTAAACCAATTGATGAGGAGATGTTAATATGGATGAAAAAATCTGGATGCTATCTCATTGCTTTTGGACTTGAATCTGGAAGTGAAAAAAGTTTGAAATTGATGAAAAAGGGAGTGACTGTTGAGGATAATATAAATGCTGTTAAACTTGCAAAAAAAATTGGTTTTAAAGTTTATTCATTCTTTATAATTGGTTTTCCATGGGAGGATAGAGAAGATATTCAAAAAACAATTGAACTTTCTAAGAAAATTCCCTCTGATTTTGTTGAATTTCATATAGCAACTCCTTACTATGGAACTGAACTTTATGAGATGATGAAAAGAGAGAA
>JAKPCM010000081.1 GCA_029553255.1 Caldisericota bacterium
ATGGTGCCGAGGGACGGAATCGAACCGCCGACACGAGGATTTTCAGTCCTCTGCTCTACCAACTGAGCTACCTCGGCAAATTAACTTATCAATGGTGGGCGAGAGAGGAATTGAACCTCTGACCTCCTGTTTGTAAGACAGGCGTTCTAACCGCTGAACTACCCGCCCAAGGTCTTTAAATATATTACAAAAAGGTCTCTCTTTTGTCAAGTGTTTGTGTTATTGCAAATTTTATAGAATTAGTGTACAAGGTGCCTGTCTCCTTTGTACACAAAGAAATTAAATTACTAATTTCAAAGAGGATAATATATCTTTTATCTTTTCAACCTTGTCTTCCTCATCCTCTAACAAAGGAATTCTAACTTTTCTTTTTATTGGGAAACCAAGAAGATTCAATGATGTTTTTATAGCACCAGCAAATGATGATGAATTTTTATAAATTTCAGATAGTTTTAATATTTTTCTATGAGTTTCATTCAAAGAATCAAAATCTTTATTTTCAAAATCAATAACGGCCCTTTTCATTAAATCTGGGGCAAAATTTGAAAGGGCGACAATTCCTCCATCCCCTCCTGAAATAAGATTAGGTACTAAGTAGGATTCAAATCCAGTTAGAACTGAAAATTCTTCTCTTTTTGATTTAATTAAAAGTATCAAATCTTTTAGATAGTTCAAACTATCAATTGTTGCTTTAACACCGATCAATTTTTTTTCCGAAAGTGCCAGATTTCTTATTAATTCAACTTGCAAAGAATATCCAGTATTAGATGGAATATTATAAATTAAAAGAGGGATTTCAGTAATTTTTAAAATTGATAGGAAATAATCTTCTATTCCTTTTGTATCTGGAATAAGAAAAAAAGGAGGTATTATAATAATTGCATCATATTTAAGATTATTTGAAACCTCTATTAATTTTTCAACATCTTTAAAACAAGTAGATGTAATATTAGAGAAAAGTTTAACCTTATCATTTACTATATTTTTTACAAATTTCAAAATCTCTACTTTTTCATCTAAACTTAAAGATGTGAATTCTCCAGTTGTAGCATTTACAAAAATTCCATCGACTTTATCTTTTAAAAAATTTAAGAGAATTTCGAAAGCTTTGAAATCAATTTCTCCATCTTCATTAAAAGGAGTTATTACTGGTGTTATTATTCCATAAAATTTACCTTTTTCCATATTTTCCTCCTGAGTTTAATCTTTATTAATTTTAATTATATTATAAATTCTTATATGTTAAAATTAAATTAAGAAAATATAAGGAGGTGGCTATTATGATTTACGAGAAGTTTAAGGAACTTACAGAATTTAAAGATGAAAAAGGTATATCTTTTTATTCAAATATTAATGTTTCATCTTATAAAAATGAACTATTAAGTTTTGCCAAAAATGGAATTGATAGTCTATCAAATAAAATTAAAAAAGAGGATTTAAATTATTTTTCAGAATCAAAAAATAATCTATTAAATCATTTAGAAGCAATAAGAATAAAAGGGAAATCTCTTTTTATTTTTTCGACTCCAAAAAAGGTTTATGAATATTTTTATAATTTTCCTTTAAGAAATGAAATATATTTTGGTTTTCCAAATCTTTACCAATTTTATTGGGCAATAATTGAAAACCCAGATTTTGGTATTGTAAACATATCATCGAAGAAATTTGAATTTTATAAAATAAATCTTTATAAGGAGAGTGGAGTTATACAAACTGTACCATCAATTGATACATCTTCATGGAGAAGAAAACATTTAATGCCACCTTCTGCTCCTAAGGGAGATATTACAGTTGGTGCCATAGGAGGTGGAACCCTAAAAGATGCGTATAAAAAAAGATATAATCTACAAATAGATAAAATTTTAAAAGAGTTCAAGATGAATGTTTTAAAAAATAGTGAAGGTCTAAAAACTATTTTTGTTACTTCTGATAGTGAAGAAAACATAGATGAATTTCTAAATATAGAGCCAAATTCAAATATTTTTTCAAAACTTATCACTCCTTCTAATGCAACATTTCAAGATATTTTAAACATGTCAATAGAAAAATTAGATGAAATAAAAATGAATGAGGAAGAGAAAATTTTAAATGAACTTTTAGAAAGGGCATCTACAGGAAATCTTGCAGGAGTTGGAACTTTTTCTTCATTAAAATTTATTCAAGACGGAAGAGTTAATAGAATTGTATTATCTGAGAATTTTAGTAAATTAGTGAATATTTGTAAAAATTGTTCTTATATTTTTATGGAAAAGGAAGTTTGCCCAATATGTAAATCAAAAGAATTTGAAGTTGATGACCTAAGATTCAATATTCATAATTTGGCAGAGAAGTATAAAAGTGAATTATATATAATCCATAAAGATTTTGCAAAAAATCTTGATTTAAATGGTGGAATCGGAGTTTTACTTAGATATTAATTTTTGTAACAATTATGTGTAATATTTAGTATATATTGAGTAGCTTATTTATAAGGAGGTTTTTATGGAACTTAAACAAGCTAAGATTTTAGGTGGATTAGGAGCGATATTTATACTTTGTTTTGTTATTCCAGTTATTGGTTGGATTTTATCAATTGTGGGTTTCATACTTACAGCAATTGCTATAAAAGAAATTTCAGACAAAGTAAAAGATAAACCTATATTCACAAATTATTTAATTTCAATAATTCTATTTTTTGTATCTGGTGTTACTGCAATTATTGGTTCAATTATCTTTTTCTTTAGTGCTGTGGTTAATAATATTGATAAATTTAAAAATTTTAACAATTGGAATGGATTTAATGACTTTGGTATAAGAGATTTTAATTTTTTTAGAGGTTCCCCTGAAATAAGAGACTTTCTTACAACAATTGGAAGCAAGATTTGGATACTTATTTTAATTCTTGCTATTGCTTGGGTAATTTTTGTTGTTGCTGGATATTTCACAAAAAGTAGCTTCGATAGATTAGTTGAAAAAATTAAGATTGACAATTTTAAAACTGCAGGACTTCTTATTTTTATTGGATCTATTTTGACTATATTATTTGGTGTAGGATTCATAATTATTCTCGTTGGGGTAATATTTGAAATTATAAGTTTCTTCTCTCTTCCAGATATTTACGAAGAAACTCAATTAACTTGACAATAGAATAAAAGTTTTTATAATATGGATAAGGGCCTCTAGCTCAGTTGGTTAGAGCGCATCCCTGATAAGGATGAGGTCTCTGGTTCGAGTCCAGAGAGGCCCACCATATTAAAATATGTTATTGTTATACATGACCCCATTATTTTAAGCGTTTTATCTCTTCGAGTTTATATTCTTTTTGCATTCCATCTGAAAATTCGATAAAAACAGTTCCTTTGAATGGAGATATTGAAAAAACTTTCCCTTTTTTATCTTCAACTTCAACTTCTTCTTCAATTGAGGGATAGGAATTTTCAAGTTCTTCATAAATCGGAAGTTCATAATATAAACAACATTTTAATCTTCCACATATGCCAGAAATTTTATTAGGATTAACATTTAAACTTTGCTTTCTTGCCATCTCAAGAGTTATCGTTTTGAAATCAGATAAAAACTTAGAACAACATAATTCTCTTCCACAATCTCCAATTCCACCAACTATTTTAACTTCGTCTCTTGGTCCAATTTGCCATAATTCAATTCTTGTCTTAAAGGTTGATGCAAGATCTTTTACAAGATTTCTAAAATCAACTCTTGAATCTGAAATAAAATAGAAAGTTAGTTTTTTTCTATCAAGAGAGTAATGAGATAGAATTAAATCCATATTCAATCCATATTTTTTAACCTTTGTCTTACAAATCTCTAATGCCTTTTTTTCTAAATTGACGTTATCGCATAAATTTTTTTCATCTTCTTTATTTAAAATTCTTATAAATTTACATATTGAGTCTTTTCTCTCTTCAGATTCAAATATATCAGACCTTACTTCTCCAGCTTCTTCACATTTATCCATCTCTATCACTACTTTCTCATATTTATTCAAAATAATATCTTGATCTATTTCACAAAGATAATTTCTTTTATCAAGATAAATGAGTTTTACATATATATATTTATACATATATACCTCCAATTAATTCTAATATTCCAAAAAGAAGCTCTCTTAGTGAAAGTGCTAAATTAATATTATATTCTATTTTTTTCTCAAAATCAAAAAGTAGCTCTCCAATTTTTAATAAATTTTCAATAGAAAATAAAACCTGCACTTCGTATAGATCTTTTAGAAAATCAATATTTAAAACAAGAGATTCATCTGTACTTCTTTTCATAACAATCATATCGGAAATAACTTCTTCATAAGATATTACTACTTCACTTGTATTTTCTTCGGATGACATTTCTTTTAAAAAATCAACATAAGGTTTTTCTCTTTTTAAAAAAGATAAAAAACTCAGAATTCTTTTTTTTCTTTTTATGAAAAATTCTTCATCTGTCATTGAAATAGCTTTTTTTAAACTTCCATCACATATTCTTGATAAGAGATCGATTTTATCAACATCTTCTATTTTTTTACTTAGGAAATCTTTTATTAAATCTCTATTAATAGGTGAAAAGTGTATTTTAAAACATCTCGATTTTATTGTTTCTAAAAGTTTTTCTGGATATTGGGTTATAAGAATAAAAATTGTTCTTTTTGAAGGTTCTTCGAGAACTTTTAAAAAACTATTCGAGGCTTCTTGGGTTAGATTATGTGCATCATTTATTATTATAACCTTGTAATTTCTTTCTGGATTTATGAAACTTAGCTCTTTTGCCTTTCTTATATCATCAATCCCAATACTCTTATCATTTTCAATAATATATATATCTTTTACAAACTCTTTTTCTTTATATTCATTAATTTCTCTACCAAACTCTTTTGCTACAAGTAATTTTCCAATTCCCTCTTTTCCATAAAAAAGAAAAGAATTTGGAATTTTCTTTGTTTTTATGATATTAATTAAAATCTTTTTTGGTATGTCCTGACCTATTATTTTATCAAACACTTTTCAACTTTTCTTCAACATAATTATAAATCACATAGTTCAATTTTCTTTCAAAAGAGATTTCAAATTCTGGTGGTTTTATACCATCAATAAACATAAGATGTGCCTCAAGAGGAGTTATATTATATTTATCATTTATTTCAAGGAAATATCTCTGAGATGAATCAGGATAATCTTTGTATGGATTTATTATTAAAGAAATAAATTTATATAAATCTTTATTATCTATTTTTAATATTTCGCTTTTTTCGATTATTTTTGCAAGTTCAAAATCCTGTTCATAAAACTTTGTGGTGTACTTATCAAGTGTATCAATTGCATCTGCAAGATAAATGCCAAGAGCAACGGATTTTGAATAGAGTTTCCCTCCAAATAGAACAGCGAGATCGTCTGAAACACCTATTCCCTTTTTTTGTCTTATATATTGGAATCTTATAGTTGGATAATACAAAAATTCCTTATAATTATCTTCATTTATATCAAGTAACAATCCTACTTTTCTATAATAATCCATGTTATCTTCATTATTTTCATGAGCAAGGTATTCAGCATCAATATTTAATTTTTCCATTACCTCAAAATCAACAAGGTAGTTTTTACCTCCACCAATTTCAATGTTGTATATTCTTTCAACTTCTTTTCTTGTATCATAATTATCCATATGACCACCAAGATAAAGTCCTAAAAGAATATCTTTTGGATCTATTTCAAGATAGTTGAATATAGGAACTCTTAAAATTGGCTCACCCTTTTTATTTAACAATTTATCAATTTTTTCACCTTTTAATACTCTATCAACAAAATCATAAATTTCATCTATTAAACCCTGCCTTGCACTCCTCACTGCAAATTGATCATATCCTAATGAAAAAACTATATCATTTAAAGTTGTATCAACATATTTTTTACCATTGAATTCTCCGTGCCCATTATGAGCATGACCTTCAACTGATTGCATTAAAATAATCTCACTAACTTCTTCAGAAGTTAAAAGTTTAACTTTATTTTTTAAAGATTCATAGTCTTTTTTTATTAGAGCAATTGGTGGGATTTTCATTTGATTTCTTTTTTAAGAGTTTTTCTTTTAAATAATAATCTATAAAAACTCACTCCTATATGTTCATATTCAACAAAAACATCAGGTGGGACTTTTAATATTGTTGGAGAAAAATTCCATATCATTTTAATACCTGAATCAACAACTAAATTCACAACACTTTGAGCCTCTTTTGGTGGCACACATATAACAACTATTTTAATTCTTCTATTTTCTTTAAGATAATCTTTTAAATATTTTATATCTCTTACAAAAATATTTTTAAACAATCTTCCAATTTTATTTGGATTATTATCAAAAAAGGAATCAAAAACAACTTTACTTTTTTTAAAAGAATCATATCCTGCAATTGCCTGGCCTAAACTCCCTGCTCCTACTATAACAGCATGAGTTTTTGAATTCAATTTGAAGATATTTCTCAATGCTTCTTTCAACTTTGTTACTTCATATCCTATTTTTGCTCTTCCTTCTATTTCATCAAAATGAAGAAAATCTTGTCTTACTGTTGAAGGAGAAACGCCAGCAAGATAACCTATTTCTTCACTTGAAATAAACTTTTTTTTAAAAGGTAAAGTTATCAAAATTTCATAGTATAAAGCAAGTCTTTCAATTGTTTTGTTTGAAAATTTTTTCTCTTTTTTAGTCTTTTTCATTTAATATTATATTATATAAAACTAATAAATTTTTCAACTTGTAATCTAAAAAGATTTTCGGAAATTTATATTATAATTTATTTATGGGACAACTTGGTGCGCATGTTTCAATAGCAGGTGGAGTTAAAAATGCTCCTTTGAATGGTGAAAAAATCGGGTGTGAAGCAATTCAGATTTTCACAAAAAATCAAAGACAATGGAGTGCAAAACCTTATGAGAAAAAGGAAATAGAAGAATATTTTAATAACCTTAATAAGGTAAAAATTAAAAAAGTTGTTGCTCACACTTCATATCTGATTAATCTTGCATCTCCAAATGAAGAGATTTTTAAGAAATCAATAGATGCTTTAATTGATGATTTGGAAAGATGTAA
>JAKPCM010000082.1 GCA_029553255.1 Caldisericota bacterium
ATATTCTGAAATATGATCCCAATTAACCAAATTTTTATATTTTTCAATAAATTCTTCTGATAAATCTTGATATTTAGAAATATTATCCCAATTAACATCGTCAGCATGCTTTTCGATAAATGACTCAGATAATTTTTGATACTTCGAAATATAGTACCAATCAACTTTATCCTTAAATTTTTCAATAAAAGATTCAGATAATTTTTGAGTACCAGAAATATAATGCCAATTAACTTTATTCTTATATTTTTCAATAAATTTTTCTGATAACTTTTGATATCGTGAAACAAGATTCCAGTCAACTTTATCAGCATATTTTTCAATAAACTTCTCTGAAAGTTTTTGGTGGATTAATATGTCCGTCCATCCTATTTTATCAAAATATTTCTCGATAAGTTTTTCTGAAATTTTTTGTTGAGCCACAATTTCTTTCCAGTCAACTTTATCGGCGTATTTCTCAATAAATGACTCGGATAATTTTTGATATTTTGAAATATAATTCCAATCAACATAATCTTGATATTTTTCAATAAATGATTCTGTTAACTTATGAAATTTAGAAATTACTTTCCAATTAATTCTATTTTTATGTTTATCTATAAATGATTCTGGTAATTCTACTCTTAGAGAGATTGTGGTCCAATCTAATAGACCTGGTCTTTTATCTGCCACCCTAATTAGATGTTCTGTTGGTAGAATATGGATTAAATTTGTTAAACCCATTTTTGTTCCTCCAAACTATTAATATACTTTTTATATTACACCTTATACGCATATTCATCACTTATATATTTATCTTTATATTTATCTTTATATTTTTCTTTAAATTCTGGTGACAGATTTTGATGTTCAAAAATATATTCCCATTTAACTTTATCAGCATGTTTCTCTATAAATGGTTCAGATAGTTTTTGATACTTTGAAATTAAAAACCAATTAACTCTATCTTTGTGTTTTTCAATAAATTCTTCAGATAATTTTTGACAAGCTGATATAAGATCCCAGTCAACCCTATCTTTATGTCTTTCAATAAATGACTCTGATAATTTTTGATAAGCTGAAATAAATGTCCAATTGACTTTATCTTTGTATTTTTCAATAAACTCTTCTGATAATTTCTGATATCCAGAAATATAATCCCAATTAACTAGATCTTTATACTTTTCAATAAATGGTTCTGATAACTCTTGGTGAATAGATATATGATACCAACTAACTTCATTTTTATGTTTTTCAATAAAATTCTCTGAAAGTTGCTGATGTATAGAAATATTTTTCCAATCAACTCTATCTTTGTATTTTTCAATAAACTCTTCAGAC
>JAKPCM010000112.1 GCA_029553255.1 Caldisericota bacterium
AAAAAATAGAGGGTTTCGCAGCAATCTCAAAATTATCTAATAAATATGTTATAATAATCTATATTTTTTTAGGAAGGATTAATTATGGCTTTTAAAAGATTTGAAACAAATGTTGATATACCAAAAAAAGAGGAAGAAATTTTAGATTTCTGGAAAGAAAATAATATTTTCGAAAAAAGTATAGATATAAGAAAAGATAGAGAGAAATTCATATTTTATGAAGGGCCACCTACTGCAAATGGAAAACCTGGAGTTCATCATGTTTTAGCAAGAATTTTTAAAGATGCTATATGCAGATATAAAACTATGAAAGGTTATCTTGTTGAAAGAAAGGGAGGATGGGATACACATGGACTTCCTGTTGAAATTGAAGTTGAAAAATCTTTAGGTCTTAAAAATAAAAAAGATATTGAGAAATATGGAATAGAGAATTTTATAAAAAAATGTAAAGAAAGCGTCTTCACATATAAAAAAGAGTGGGAGATTATGACTGAAAGAATCGCTTTCTGGCTTGATATGGAAAATCCATATATAACTTACGTAAATGAATATATTGAAACCATTTTTTGGATAATAAAAGAGATATATAAAAAGGGATTAATTTATAAAGGATATAAAACTATACCATACTGTCCAAGATGCGGAACAACCCTCTCATCTCATGAAGTTGCTCAGGGATACAAAGATGTTTATGATCCAAGTGTTTATATAAAATTCAAAATTAAAAATTTAGAAAATACATACTTTCTTGTATGGACAACAACACCTTGGACCCTTCCCTCAAATTTACTTCTCGCTGTTAACAAGGATTTCAATTATATAAAAATTAGATTTAATGATGAATATCTTATCTTAAATGAAGAGAGAGCAAAAGAGATTTTTAAAGATAAAGAATATGAAATAGTTGAAAAGTTTAAAGGAGATAAATTAATTGATTTAGAATATATACCTCTTTTTGATTTTGTAAAAGTTAATAAAAGAGTGCATTTTGTAACTCATGGAGATTTTGTAAGTTTAGAGGAAGGCACAGGAATTGTACATATTGCCCCTGGTTATGGAGCTGATGACCTTGAGCTTGGAAAAAAGTTAGATCTTCCAGTTGTCCAACTTGTAGGTGAAGACGGTTATTTTACTTCCGATACTGATTTTATAAAAGGAAAATGGTTTAAAGAAGCAGATAAATATATCATAAAAAATTTACAAGAAAGAGGGCTTCTTTTTAAAGAAGAAAAATATCTACACTCTTATCCACATTGCTGGAGATGTGACACTCCTCTAATTTATTTTTCAAAATCAAG
>JAKPCM010000127.1 GCA_029553255.1 Caldisericota bacterium
AGAGGTTGTCCCTGGAGACATTATTATATTTGAAACTGGAGATAAAATAGGTGCTGATTTAAGAATAATAAGCCAGAAAAACTTGAAAGTCGAAGAAGCTTTTTTAACTGGTGAATCATTTCCTGTTGAGAAAAATGAGAAGGAGATAGATTTAGATGATTTACCAGTACATAGTAGAAAAAATATAATTTTTTCTGGTTCAACAGTAGTGTATGGAAGAGGAGAAGGAGCTGTTTTTGCAACAGGTGTTAATACAGAAATTGGAAAAATTGGGAAAACTCTTGGAGAGATGGAGGAAGAGAAAACTCCACTTGAAATTAAATTAGACCAGCTTGGAAAAACCTTGGGGATAATTTTTCTTATTGCGTGTATTGCTGTTTTTATTCTTTCAATGTCAAGAGGAATTGCATTTATAGATGCCTTTATGACAGCAGTTGCCCTCGCAGTCGCAGCAGTCCCAGAAGGACTTCCAGCAGTTGTTACAATTGTTCTTGCAATTGGAGTAAGGACAATGGCATCAAAAAGAGCTATAGTTAGAAATCTATCTTCTGTAGAAACTCTTGGTTCTGTAACAACAATTTTAACTGATAAAACAGGAACTTTAACTAAAAATGAACTGAGAGTATCTGAATATTATATATATGGACCTGAAAAATTTTTCTATCTTGCTATGACTTTATGTAATGATGCAAGAATACAAGAAGGTGGAAAAAATTATGGAGACCCAACTGAAATTGCCCTTCTCCATTTTACGCTTGATAAGGGATTTATTAAGGAAAAGGTAGAAAAAGAATTTATAAGAATTGATGAAATACCTTTTGATTCTGATAGAAAAATTATGACAACGATAAATACCAATGGTAATGATAAATATGCTTTCAGTAAAGGTGCGCCTGAAATTCTTTTAAAAAGTTGCTCTTATTACATTCAAGAGGTTGAAGTTAGACCAATTGAAGAGATAATTGATGATGTTCTTGAAAAAAATGAAAGGATGGCTAAATCAGGCTTAAGAGTTTTAGGGGTTGCTTATAAAGTTCTTAAAAATGATGACGAAAAAGAGGATATTGAAAAAGATTTAGTGTTTCTTGGGCTTGTCGGTATGGAAGATACTCCAAGAGAAGAGGTATTCTCGGCAATAGAAGAAGCAAAAAGAGCTGGAATTAAAGTTAAAATGGTAACTGGTGATCATAAAGTAACAGCATTAAGTATCGCAAAAAGACTAAATATATCTAAAGATGATGATGAGGCAATAGAAGAGAGTGAAATAGATGAAAATGTGGCTTTAGATGTTTTAGTTAATGAAAAAAATGTTTTCGCTCGAGTTTCACCACATACAAAATTAAAACTTGTTGAAGCTTTGAAAAATAAAGGAGAAAAAGTAGCTGTAACAGGTGATGGAATAAATGATGCTCTTGCTCTGAAGAAAGCTGATGTTGGTATTGCTATGGGCATAACTGGAACAGATGTTTCAAAAGAGGCATCGGATATTATTCTAACAGATGATAATTTTGCAACAATTGTTACTGCAATAAGAGAGGGAAGAAGAATATATTCAAATATTAAAAAAGTTGTAATGTTTCTTTTAAGTTGTAATATTGGAGAGGTTTTAATTATTCTTACTGCGACATTATTTAATCTTCCAATTCCATTTAAGCCAATCCATCTTCTATATATAAATTTAATTTCAGATGCATTTCCAGCACTCGCTCTTGGTGTTGAACCTGAAGAAGAGGGAATTATGAATATGCCACCAAGAAAAGTAAAGGATAAAATATTAGACAGTGATAATATGTTTAGGGTTCTTTTTAGTGCTGTTGTTGAAACATTTGTAACTATTTTTGCGTTCATCAGTATTTTAAATAATGGTGGAACTTTAATTGAAGCGCAAACAACTGCACTTTTAACTTTATTATTTTCAGAGCTCTTTAAAGCATATTCAAATAAAACTGAATTTAAACCAATAAAACTTAGAAAACTTTTTAACAATCCATTCCTTAACTATTCAGTTCTTATTTCATTATTAATCACAATTTTGATAATTTATATACCATTTTTTGATAAAATTTTTTATCTATCTCCTTTAAAATTTAAATTCTTTGAATATCTTCCGCTTTCTTTATTACCAGCAATTAGTTTTGAGATTTCAAAATTATTTTCTTTATCATCAATCAAAAATAATTTTAAAAATAATCATAAGGAAAATTCCCGATAAAATAAATAGAGTTTTTATTAAATTATCCTTTAATGAAACTTTTTTGTGTAGTTCTGGTATCAAATCAGTTAGAGACAGATAAAGAAAATTTCCAGCAGTTAAACCCGCAATAAATGGTATTAAGCTTTTAAATTTCACTAACATAAAATATCCAAAAATTCCACCTAAAATCGCTGTTAATGATACAAGAAAATTTAACCTTAATGCTTTTTTAGGACTTAAACCACCATAAATTAAGACACCATAATCTCCGAGTTCTTGTGGCACTTCATGAAGAATAACACGTTTATGCAAATCATAGATTGGTATCCAGTTATAAAGTTCTTGTGGCACTTCATGAAGAATAACACTAAGTGTTGTCATAAACCCAAGTTTAAAATCTATAAGAAATGTTGAAGCAATTAGTGATCCATCTATAAAATTATGAAGAGAATCTCCTAAAAGATTCAGTGGAACAAAGGTGTGTTCTTTACAATCAATATTATGACAATGTCTCCATTTCAAATAGGTTTCAAGAATAAAGAATAAAAATATACCAAAAATAACTGAATAGATTGAATTAAAATTTTTATTTATTGCTTCAGGCAAAAGATGAAGAAGTGCAGCAGTTATCAATGCTCCAGTTGAAAAATTTACAAGAATAAACGAAACACTTTTTAACTTCTCAAGATCTTTATTTAAGAAAAAATACCAACTAAAGAGACGAAACTACTTAAAATGTTTCCTATTAAAATACATATGAAAATCATAATATAATTAATACAAAATTTTTATAAAACAATCATACTATTTTTTCATAAAATTTTTTATTAAATCAAGAACATAATTTATATCATATTCTGTATGTTCATAAGTTATCTGAAATCTTATTGTATCTTCCCCTTTTGGAACTATTGGATAATTCAGTCCTGTTGCAAGAACTCCATTTTTTTTAAGAAACTTTACAAGGTTTTTAGTTTTTTCTGTATCTCTTAAAATAACTGGAACAATTGGATGCTCGCTTTCAACTGTCTCAAGGTTTAATAATCTTATTCCCTCTCTAAATTTTTTGGTTAAATCTCTTACATATTTAATCATACTTTTCCCTGAATCACTATCAACTATATCAATTGATTTAATTGCTGCACTTGCCTCACCTGGTGTTATTGGATTTGTATATATATAAAGAGGAGCTTTTTCTCTTAAATAATCTGTTAAAACTTTATCAGTTGCAGCATAACCACCATTAACTCCAAATGCTTTTCCTAAAGTTCCAATAAGAATATCTACTTTTGAATTTGTGTACTCCTCAACCCCTCTCCCACTATCACCAAAAATTCCAACACCATGAGAATCATCTGCAATTAAGATAACTCCTTCTTCAAATTCATTATTATATTTTTTTGTTAATGCTGATAGTTTATCAATTGGAGCATAATCTCCCCTCATACTAAAAATTCCATCTGTAATTATCAAAACTCTTTTACATTTACCAATAAAACTAACTATTTTCTCTTCACACTCTTTTATATTTAAATGTTTATAAATATCTTTTTCTTTTGGTTTTGAAAGTTTAATGGCATTTATGATACAGTTATGATTCAACTCATCACTTATTACAATTGTTTCTTCATCTATTAAAGAGTAAAGTGTTCCAAGAACACAACTGTAGGCAGAACTAAAAATAATTGAGTCTTCTTTATTATGAAATTTTGCAATTCTTTCCTCAAGTTCTTTATGATAAATGTAAGTTCCACTGATAAATCTTACGGCGCCAGGACCTGCTCCAAATTTTTTAATTGCTTCTTCTTCATTCCTTTTAACATCATCATTTAAACCAAGAGCAAGATATGAATTTGAGTTCATTCTTATATACTCTTTATTCTCTTCTCCCTTTAAAATATATCTATTCCCCTTTTTTCCATCACCTTTGATAATTTTAACAATTATATCTTCTTCTCTTCTGATTATTCCTTTTTCATCAATCTCTTTTAAATCTTTTGTTAATTTTGTTTTTATTTTTTCCAGAGGCATCTTATTTCCTTTCAAGAAAATTTTTGCTGGGTTATTTTCGCCTTTTTTAGTTTAAGTACCCAGAACCCAGCAGGCGAATTTGGGCACCAAAAAATTAAATCAATTTTTTACTCAACTTCTCAATCATATCTTTAACCATATCATTAAAGTTATATTTTGGTTTAAACCCCCACTCTCTTTCAGCACAACTACTATCAACACTTTTAGGCCATGAATTTGCAATGCTCTGTTTCACCTTATCAATTTCATAACTCATCTCAAATTCAGGTATATATTTTTTAATCTCTAAATATAAATCTTTTGGACAAAAACTCATACTTTGAATGTTGTATGATGCTCTATGAATTAATTTATCTGAATCAGCTTCCATTAAATTGTGTGCTGCTTTAATTGCATCTGGCATATACATCATAGGAAGGTATGTGTCTTCTTTTAAAAAGCATTTGTATTTTTTATATTTTATTGCTTCATAAAAAATTTCAACTGAATAATCTGTTGTTCCACCTCCAGGTGGAGTGACATAAGAAATTAAACCAGGATATCTTACCCCCCTTGTATCAACTCCAAATTTATTAAAATAGTATTCACAAAGAAGTTCTCCAGTAAGCTTTGTAATTCCATACATTGTTGTAGGTCTTAATATTGTCTCCTGTGGTGTATTATCTCTTGGAGTTGTTGGTCCAAAAACAGCTATTGATGAAGGATAAAAAACCTGACATTTATAAATTCTTGCTATCTCAAGAACATTAATAAGAGAATCCATATTAACTCTCCATGCATCAAGTGGATTTTCTTCTCCTTTTGCTGAAAGTATTGCTGAAAGATGATAGATAGTATTTATGTTAAATTTTTTTACTACTTCATCAATTTCAGAATATTTCATAGTATCAAGAAAGATAAAAGGACCCGAATCTTTTAACTCTTCACTTGGCTCTCTCTTATGACCAGCAGCAATAACATCCTCATTTCCATAAATTTCTCTTAAATAGAGTGTGAGTTCTGAACCTATCTGACCTGTTGCTCCTGTTATAAGTATTTTCTTCATAAATCCTCCAATTCTATAAAAACATTTAACCATTTAAAATTATATTAAACCAATCTTATAAGTCAAGAATTCAAAAGTTGAGTATTACAATACAAATTTCTTTAAAAATGTTTATCTTGGTGTAAGACACAAAATCAACATTTTAAAATTCCAATTCACTCTATTTACGAAAATTTTAGAAAATTATATTATAATTAAGTTAGAATATGAAAATAGGAGGATTTGATATGATTGATTATGAAAAATTGGGAGTTTTTTATATTGGAAGACCATATAATCTTGTTGAAAAGAAACCTGAAGAAGGTTTGATCCTTTATGATTCAAAAGATTTAGTTACTCATGGTGTCTGTATAGGTATGACAGGAAGTGGGAAAACCGGTCTTTGTATTGATATATTAGAGGAAGCAGCTATTGATAATATTCCAGCGATTGCAATAGATCCAAAAGGAGATATAACAAATTTGCTTTTAACTTTTCCCAATTTGTCACAAGAAGATTTTTTACCTTGGGTGAATGAAGATGATGCAAGAAAAAAAAATTTAACAGTTGAAGAGTACGCAAAAGAACAAGCAGAATTATGGAAAAAAGGTCTTGAATCATGGGGTCAAAGTGGTGAAAGAATAAAAAGATTAAAAGAATCAGCAGATTTTGTTATATTCACACCTGGAAGTAATGCTGGAGTTCCAATCTCAATATTAAAATCATTTGCAGCACCACCTCAAACAATAATTGAAGATAGTGAACTTTTAAGAGATAGAATAGTCTCTTTAGCGACAAGTTTATTAGGACTTCTTGGTAAAGAGACAGACCCGATAAAAAGTAGAGAACATATTTTATTATCAACAATTTTTGAGAATGCTTGGAAAAAGGGGATTGATCTTGATTTATCTACCCTAATTTATCAAATTCAAAAACCACCGATGACAAAAATTGGAGTTATGGATATTGAGAATTTTTACCCATCTAAAGATAGATTTGAATTAGCAATGTCCTTAAATCATCTTCTTGCAGCACCTGGATTTAACCTATGGTTAGAAGGAGAACCGCTTGATATAGGTAAAATTCTATACTCTCCAAGCGGTAAACCAAGAATCTCAATATTTTATATTGCACATTTGAATGATGCTGAAAAGATGTTTTTTGTTTCATTATTATTTAATCAAATACTTGCATGGACACGTTCTCAATCTGGAACAACAACTTTAAGGGCAATTGTTTATATGGATGAAATTTTTGGATATTTTCCTCCAGTTGCAAACCCGCCATCAAAAGCACCACTTCTTTCTCTTCTTAAAACAGCCCGTGCTTTTGGCGTAGGAATTCTTCTTGCGACACAAAACCCTGTTGATTTAGATTATAAAGGTTTATCAAATGCAGGCACTTGGTTTCTTGGAAGACTACAAACAGAAAGAGATAAAGCAAGAGTTCTTGATGGCCTCGAGGGTGTAGCTGCAACAACCGGTACAAGATTTGATAGAAAAAGGATGGAAGAAATTCTTGCAGGTCTTGGGAATAGAATTTTTTTAATGAATAATGTTCATGATGATGAACCCACTATATTTGAAACAAGATGGGCAATGTCATATCTAAGAGGACCATTAACAAGAAATCAGATAAAAATATTGATGGATAATAAAAGAGAATACTTTAAAACTGAATATATTGCACCTAAACCTCAGGAATTAATTCAAGAAGTTACAGAAACAAGGGGAGTAGAGGCTCAAGTAGCCAAAGAAACACCTCAAGAAGTTATAGAAAGACCTATTTTCCCTCCAAATATAAATCAATATTATATTCCTATAAGAGGTTTTGCGCCTCAGGGATACAACTTAGAATACTCACCTTCACTTTTGGGAGTAGCTCAAATAAATTATTTTGATGATAAGATTGGTATTAATATAAACTTAGAAAAGTGTTATGTTGCACAAATAACTGATTCTCCAATTCCAATTAATTGGGAAAATTCAATAGAGATAAAAATTAATGTTTCAGATCTTGAAACACAACCAGAAAAAAATGCAACTTTTTCTCCTTTACCTCGTGTAGCAGGAGATATAAAAAATTATAACAGCTGGAGTAAAGACTTTCTAAATTACATTTACAGAAACGAAAAGTTAGAAGTCTTTAAAAGTCCCTCTTTCAAACAATTTTCTAAACCAGGTGAAACAGAACAGGAGTTCAGGATAAGATTACAGGTTTATGCACATGAACAAAGAGATGAAGAAATTGAAAAATTGAGAAAAAAATATGCAGCAAAAATCAAATCACTCGAAGAAAAAGTAAGAAAAGCAGGTCAAACAGTTGATAGAGAAACTGATCAAGCTAAGCAGCAAAAAGTACAAACTACAATTTCATTAGGATCAACAATAGTTGGAGCCATCTTAGGAAAAAAACTTGGTGGTGTAACTAATATTGGAAGAGCAACAACCACAGCGAGAGGTGGAGCTCGTGTTGCAAAAGAAGAACAGGACATTCAAAGGGCAAAGGAATCACTCGAAACATATCAAAAAGAGCTCCAGGAATTAGAACAGGAATTTCAATCAGAAGTTGAGAAAATCTCTCAAAAAATTGATCCATTAAAAGAAAATTTAGAGATTATAGCAATTAGACCATTAAAAAAAGATATTCAAATTAAATTATTTACTTTTGTTTGGTTACCATATTTCAAATCACCGGATGGTAAGATAATTCCAGCTTTTTAAACTAAAAAATAAATTATTCTTCTAATAACTGACAAAATTGAAACATGAACTCTTGAAACAAAAAAGTTAATATGGTGTCAAACACCAAATTAACATAATAGAAAAATTATATTGTAAGAGTTAGGCCAAGGAGAAGAGGCGTTATCAAAACTTCAATGATGCTTGCTATAAATAGAACTGGTATTACTATAATGTAAGACTTTATATAAGGAGTAAGTTCTTTAACTCCATTTTTTGTTGGAGATAAAGAGTGAGCAAAAGTCAGTGAAAGAAGAAAAGCAAAAATTTCAAAAATTCCATGTGGTAATATGCCTAAAACAAACATTTCAAATCCATTTACCTGAGGTATAATTAATGAAATAGAAGTAATAACAGCACCAAGAATAAATCCATTTATATATGCAACAATTTCTGAAAAAATTCCAAAGGTTATAAAACTTAAAATTCCTGCAAAAATTACAACTCTAAGGTTATTCAAAAATATAAATAAAATTTGTTTTAAATAACTTCCTTCAAAAATTGGAAGATATGGCTCAATCAGTTTTCTTAATGTAGTGATAAACTTATTTATATCCTCACTATTCAAAATATTTTGAGATGACAGATAAAATTTGATTAAGAAAACAATTAAAATTCCGAGAATAGCGGATAAGGCAAATCTTAACAGAAATTTTAAAAACTCATTTTTTCTTGTTAATATTTCTTTTAGGAGGTTTTGCATCTTTTTTCATTAAATTTAAGTAGATTTTATAAAAAGGATTCTCCTCAAACTCACTTTTGTCAATCTCATTTAAATGTTCACACTCATTATAATTCCAATTTTCTCCACAAATAGGGCATAAACCTTTACAATCAAACTTACATAAAGGATAAGGAGGAATTGAAACAATAATATTTTGTCTTATCGATTCTTTTATATTTATCTCCTCACCATTAAAATTAAATGTCGATAATTCATCCATTGTAAGTAATTTTTTTATCATATATCTTTCTTTTTGTGTAGTGTATATTTCATCAATTTCACCCTTGAGTTCATATGGAAACAAAATTAAACATCTTCTACATTGTAGTTCAATAGTAACAACATAAATACCTTTAACCTTAAATCCCATTCCTAAATTTTCAATCTCAATGTCTATAAAAACAGGAGATAAGATTTTATAACCTTCAATCTCTTTGAATCTCAATTCAAGAGAAACATTTTTTTTAAGTCCTGTTTCTCTTTTTAAATCTCTTACACTAATCACTGCTTCAGTCCTCCATTAAATTGTTGATCCCTTCTTCGATTATCTTTCTTGCTCTTATTAAATAGTCATCTATTTTTGATAATAGGTCTCTTACAAAATCTTCACCCTCTTTTTTTATTTTTTCTGCCTCTTCCTGAGCTTCTTTTATAATCTCATCGGCTTTTTCTTTTGCTTCAACAACTATTTCTGATTCCAATATCATTTTTTTCTTATCATCTTCAACATCTTCTATTATTTTCTTTGCTCTTTCTCTTGCCTCTGTGATTATTTCCTCTTTCTCTTTTAGAACATTTTTTGCTTTTTCAAATTCAACAGGGAAGTTTTTTTCAATCTCTTCAATAAGTGAAATTAATTTTTTTTCGTCAACCATAACCATATTTGAAAAAGGAACTGGTTTTCCTTTTTCGATTAAATTTTTTAAATTGTTTAATAGTCCTAAGATGTTCATCTCGCCCCTCTATTTTTTATGAATTTTTCAACTTCAGGTGGCACAAATTTACTTATGTCACCATTGTTTGATATTAACTCTCTCACTAAACTCGATGATAGAAGTATAAATTTAATATCACTTATTATATATATTGTTTCGATTTTAGGATAGAGCACTCTATTAAGAGATGACATCTGAAATTCATAATCAAAATCTGATGTTATTCTCAAACCTCTTATAACAATTCTTATCTTATTCTTTTTCAAATAATCAACTAAAAGCCCTGGCAGATTCTCAACAGAAACTTTTTCTATATCTTTTACCATCTCTTTTACCATTTCAAATCTTTCATCTTTTGAGAACATATAATTTTTATTTTTACTATCAGATACGAGGACAATAATTTTATCAAAAATTTCCAATGATCTCTTTATAACATCAAGATGACCAAATGTTGGAGGATCAAAACTTCCAGGATAAACTGCTATTTTTTCTTTTTTTCTCAAATTCTCCTCCTCAAAAAATCTATTGCTGTATCACCTATTTTTAAACTTTTATATATTTCAAAATAATCACTAACTCTTTCTCTTTTAGAGTGTTCATATAATATTATTGTTTCTTCTTTTATAATATTACTTAAGTTAAGAATTTCAAGTGTTTTCTCACCTAAATTAAATTCATATGGGGGATCAAGAAAGATAAAATCTCCTTTAATATACTTTTTTGTTTTTAAAAATCTTATTACATCCATCCTAAAAATTTCCGCTCTGTCTAATAGATTTAAATTTTTAAGATTTTCATTAATTGCTCTTATTGAAAAAATATTTTTATCTACAAAAATTGAAAATTTTGCTTTGTTAGATAATGCTTCAATTCCTACAGCTCCTGAACCAGCATATAAATCATAAAAAATTTTCCCCTCTATCTCACCTCTTAAAGAATTGAATAGTGACTCTCTTACCTTATCAAGGGATTCTCTTACTCTTTTGTCTTTCACTTCAAAAATTTTTCTCCCTTTTAATTCACCTGAAGTTATTCTCATGATATATCAAGATATTTAAAATCTTTAAATCTTAAAGAGAGCTCTTTTACTAAAAAAGGATAATTTAAAATTGAATTTACCTTAAGAAAATCACTAACATCTTCTTTTACTATATCTAATAACTTTATATCTTCCTCTTTAAGTAGATTTGCAATTTTGAAATCAGAAAATCCATGTTGTCTCTCACCGCCGAGTTCTCCTGTTCCTCTTAATTTTAGATCCCATTCAGACACTTCAAATCCTGAATTTGTTCTTTCAAGAACTCTCAATCTTCTTAAGGCATCCTTGTCATAATTTGATAAAAGCAAAAGACAGAAAGATTCTTTTTCTCCTCTTCCAACTCTTCCTCTTAATTGATGAAGGGTAAGTAAACCAAACCTATTTGCATCTTCAATTAGAATAACAGTTGCCTCAGGGATATCTATGCCAACCTCAACAACACTTGTTGATATAAGAATCTGAGTATCACCTTCTCTGAACTCTTTTATTATTCTCTCTTTTTCTTCTCCTTTCATTCTTCCATGAAGAAAATCAATTTTTGTATCTATATATCTCTCTTTAAACTCCACATATTTTTTCTTAATAGAGGCAACTTCCATTTTTTCATTTTCTTCAATGAATGGACATACAACATATATTTTTTCTTTTTCATTCAACTTTTTTCTTATAAAATCATATGCTCTTTCTTTCTCTTCATTAGTAAAAATGATTGTTTTAACTGGTTTTCTTCCTGGCGGAAGTTCATCTATCATTGAAATATCAAGATCGCCATAAAGAGTTAAAGCAAGGGTTCTCGGGATCGGAGTTGCTGATAAAACAAGAGTATGTGGATATTCACCTTTTTTAATTAGGTTTGCTCTTTGTAAAACTCCAAATCTATGCTGCTCATCAACTATTGCAAGAGTTAGATTTTTAAATTGTATATTTTCTTCAATTAAAGCGTGGGTTCCGACAATAACATCGATGTCTCCGTTTGACAATCTTTTCTTTATCTCATCTTTATTTTTTGTGCTTCCAGTTAAAAGCTCGACATTGATATTAAACGGAGACAAGAATTTTTTTAAGATATTGTATGTTTGCATAGCAAGAATTTCTGTAGGTGACATCATTGCTCCTTGAGTTTTATTTAATGAACAAAGATAGAGGGCATAGGCACATACAACTGTTTTTCCACTACCAACCTCTCCGTGAAGTAACCTATTCATAACTTTTCCGCTGATTAAATCTTCTTCAATCTCTTTTATAACCTTTGTCTGAGCATCAGTTAAATTAAAAGGAAGGGATTTTATAAATTTTTCCTTATAATCTGGAAGAATTTGATATTTATACCCATTCTTCTCTTTTATCTTAACTCTTCTTAAAAAAAGAAATAGTTGGAAGAGAAATAGTTCTTCATATTTTAATCTATTTTGACTGAGCATTAAATTATGATTTGAGGTAGGAAAATGTATATTTTCAATTGAAAAAATTAGTGATGGTAGTTCTCTTTTTTTTATAATCTCTTTAGGTAAAAAATCAATAAGAAAATTTTTTGTTAATTTTATAGATTCTCTTACATAGTTTGAAATCATTTTTGATGATAATCCACTTGTTTGACGATATATACTCATAATTTTCTCTTCTTTATCTTCTTTAAATCCATAAATCTCTTCAAAATCAGGATTTTCTATCTGCCACTCTCCAAAATTGTAATTTATTATTCCCATTAAGAGAAATTTTTTACCTTTTTTAAAAAATTTTTCAAGATATAGCTGATTAAACCAAATTCCAAAAATGACACCACTTCCATCAAAAAATTTTACCTTTAAAATATTTAATCCCTTTCTTATCAACTTTTTCTCAACACTTAAAACTTCACCCTGAATCTGGGCATATTCTCCCCTTTTTACACTCGATATCTTTGAGAGTTTGCCAAAATCAATATACTTTCTTGGAAAAAAATAGATTAAATCATAACTTGTGTTTATTCCTAATCTTTTTAGAGCTTCTTTTCTTTTTTCTCCAACACCAGGAATTTTTTCAACATTAACTTCTCTTAGTTTTATTATGGAGTTCAATATTTCATCTAAAATCTCATGATGTATTTTTTTTCTATTTTCTCCACTTTCACTCTCATATCTCTCAATAAGCCTCTTTATCTTATCAGTATCAACATTGTAGAATTTAAGGTTTCCCAAATTAGATAAAACAAATTTAGAAAAACCACCAACTACAGATTTATTATCAAAATTTCTTTTTCTTTCTAAGACGAAAGGTGAAATTATTTTTTCTAACTCATCCACTTTTTCCTCATATAGTAATTACCTGGAAAACTCTCTATGTAACCTTTGCTTTCAAGAGAGATAAGAAGTGGCAAATTACTACTCGAGTTTAAAAAGTCATCTATATATGTAACAACATAAGGTATTTTTTCTAAAAGTTCCTCTTCCTCTTTTGTGAGTTCAGGAAGATTTTTCTTGACCATCTTTATATTCAGAAATTCAAGTAAATCTTCATAAGATGTTAAAATTGTCCCTCCATCCCTTATTATTTTATGACAACCAACTGATAGCTCACTATTAATAGGGCCAGGTACGCAAAAAACTTCTCTTCCAAAATCTATTGCAAAATCTACAGTTATAAGAGCACCACTTTTTTCAGGAGCCTCAACAAGAACAACAGCTTTTGATAGTCCTGCGATTATTCTGTTTCTTTCTGGAAATTGAAAATCTCTTGGCTCATCATCAGGGAAATATTCTGAAATTACTGCTCCTCTCTCTTCGATTTTTTTTGATAGATTTATATTGCTTTTAGGATACACTTTATTTAAACCACCACCAAGAACTGCATAAGTTTTTCCATAGCCTTTTAAGGCACCAATGTGAGCAGATGAATCAATTCCATATGCAAGTCCACTTACTACTATGACACCATTGTTTGAAAGAAGCTCTGCTATCTCTTCAGCTACCTTTTTTCCATAACTACTACACCTTCTTGTCCCAACTATTGATATTTTTGGACTATCATTATCAATTTCACCTTTATAAAAAAGTGCAATAGGTGCATCTGGTATTGATTTAAGTTCTTCTGGAAAATTTTTGTTTAAGAAAGAGATAAATTTTATTCCATTTTTTTCAAAACTTTCAATCTCTTTTTTTTCTTCTGAAAAATTAAAATTATCAAAAAGAGAAAAAATTAAACCGTTATTTATCGCTTCCCATTTTTTTCTTCTTGTTAAATTTTTTTTTAAAATTTTTAATGTTACCTCTTTTTCACCATATTTTTCAGCTAATTCATTTAGATTATCCATTAAAAATTTCTCCTTATGTTAATTTGATGTCAAACATCTCATTAACATTTTTTTCCAAAAAGTTCTCTTATGTTCACCCTGCCTATTTTTGTTTTTACAATTTTTCCGATATCATCATTAGTAACATCTTCAACTACAACAACTCTACCACCCTTTTCTTTTCCGATCCCAATGCCTCCTTTTATATTTTCTATCAAAACCTCAACCTCTTTTCCAATATATTCACTATATCTTTTTAATGTTATCTCATCTTGAATTTTAATTAAATAATTAATTCTTCTGAGCTTCTCATTATGTGGGACTTCATCTTCATATTGATAACCCTTTGTTAATGGCCTTTTGGAATATATAAAAACAAATGATCTATCAAATTCTATTTTTTTAATTAAATCAACTGTTTCTAAAAAATCACTCTCATCCTCACCTGGAAATCCAACAAGAATATCTGTTGTTATCGATGCAAAAGGAAATTCCTCTTTTATTTTCTCAATAATTTCAGAATATATCTCTTTTGTATAACCTCTTCTCATAAGAGATAAAACTTTATTTGATCCACTTTGAACTGGAAGATGAAAAAGTTGAAGAAGATTTTGAATATCTTTTAATTCAGAAATCCATTTGATTTTAAAATTTTTTGGATGTGATGTTAAAAATGATATTCTCTGAAAAGGAATTTTAGAAATCTCTTTTAAAAGAACCATAAAACCATCATCTATTTTAAGATCTTTTCCATAATCATTTACATTCTGACCTAAAAGAATTATCTCTTTAGCACCTTCATAATAAATTTCTTCTGCCTCTTTTATGACATCTTCTAAACTTTTACTTTTTTCTCTTCCTCTTGCAAATGGTACAATACAATAAGAACAGAAATGGTCACACCCAAAAATAACTGGAAGATATCTTGAAACACTATTTATTTTTGTTTTATGTCCATCTCCCTCTATTATTTTTCCAATATTCTCTAAATCACTCTCTTTATCAAATAATCCAACTAAATAGGGTTTGAATTTTTTATTTATTTCCTCTTTTTCAACTTCACTAAGACAACCAATAACAATTAATTTAGCATCCTCTTTTTTAATTTTATCTACTTTTCCAAGATAAGAAATTATCTTTTGTTTAACTTTTTCTCTTACAGCACAGGTATTTACAATAATATAATCTGCATCCTCAGGTCTACTCTCTATTCCTTTTGAATTAAGAATAGATTTTAGATAAGATGAAGTGTAAACATTCATCTGACAGCCAAAAGTTTTAATGTAGTATTTTATCACTCTTCTTTTTTAAGATATTTGTCTATAAGAGCTTTCGCATCCTCTTTTGTTTTTATTTTTTCAAGAATTTGATGAGCTTTTAAATACATTAAAAGGTCACCAACGAATGGTGAAGGTGTTAATCCATACTCTTTTACAATCTCGTTTCCAGAAATAACAAGTGATTTGAACCTGTTTTTTACAAATAGTGCGATAAAATCAAGAACATCTTTCTTTGGGAATTTTTTAGAATTTTTATAATAGAAGGTTAAAAGAAGGTAGGCTTCTATTGTCTCTTTCTTGTAGGTTCTAAAGAAGGTTCCAATAAAATCAACTGATAATATATCCTGACCTTCTTCGTAACTATTTTTAAGATATTTGAACGCAAAAATTACATTCTGAACTTTTGTGCAGGTTCTGAGAGATGCATTAAATTTTTTTCTTATAAATAGAGCAGGTGTTTCTTCTCCAAAAGTTAGAAGTGCAAGTTTAAAAGTTTGAATATGAAAAACTTCTTTCCCAACTGGCTCATTCCAGAAATTTACAAAAACTTCTCTTACCTCTTCTTGTTTGAAATATTTTTCTGGTTTACTTATTGCATCTTCAAGGTTTGCAAGTGCCATCTGTAAAAATTCATAATCTAAATGTGGAAATATTTCTGTTAGTATTCCATTTTCATATAAATCATAAAGGATTTTGTTGTCCATAAGAGTAATTCTAAAAAATTCATCTCTCATTCTTTCAGGAGAAACTTTATCAAGATACGATTTATAAGTTTTCAAATTATTTAGTGTCTCTTCTTCAATTTCAAAATCAAGAAGATTTTTAAATCTGAATGCTCTTAAAACTCTTATTGGATCATCTTCAAAAACATTTGGGTTTGTCTGTCTGATAATTCCATCTTCGATATCCTTCAATCCGTTGAAATAATCAATGAAAAAATCATTCTCATCTTTGAAGAGCTTTGCTAGATTGATAGCCATAGAATTTATGGTAAAATCTCTTCTCTCAAGTTCTTCTTTAAAGTTTTCTTCATTGATAAAAGATATATCAATTCTTCTACCCTCCCTCATTATCATCACTCTCGCATATATCTCTCTTTTTCTTAAATAAAAAACTGTTGCGTTTAAAAAGTGAGCAAGAGCCTTAACCGTGCTTGTTGGAGCATCAACAACAATATCAATATCACTACTCTCTTTACCTAAAAGTAGATCTCTAATATAACCACCAACAAGATATACAGTTGTGTTTGTTAAAGAAAAAAATAAGTTTACAGATCTTAAGAGTTCATCCTCTTTGATCTTTTTTTTAACTTCAGTTAGCTTTTTGTCCATAAGTTACCCCCTCTTTTTTAAGGTTTAAGTTTTTTCTTTTAATATCTAAAGTTTTACCATCTTTTTCATTAATTTCAAGAACAACTGAATTAAATCTCAAATCATCATTTGCAACTTTGAATCTAAATGGAAGTTTTGTTAGAAAGTGTGAAATTACAGCATTTTTTTTCATTCCAATAACAGAATCAAAACTTCCTGTCATTCCAACATCAGTTATGTATGAAGTGCCAGTCTCAAGAATGTCTTCATCAGCAGTTTGAACATGTGTATGAGTTCCAATTAAAGCTGAAACTCTACCTGATAGAAAATGAAGCATCGCTCTTTTTTCACTTGTAGCTTCTGCATGAAAATCAACTATTTTGATAATTATATCATTATATTTTTTTATTTCATCATCAATCGCCTTAAATGGACAATCAATTGGTTCCATAAAAGTCCTCCCTTGAATATTTATAACAATAATTTTATTACCATTGATTTCAAAAATCAAACTTCCTTTTCCTGGAACTCCTGAGGGATAATTCAATGGCCTTATAATTTTATCTGGATATTTTTCAAAAACCTTCTCATACTCTTTGTTGTCCCAAATATGATTACCGCTTGTTGCTGCGTCTACACCATAATTCAATATCTCTTCAAATTTGTTGAGAGTTACACCAAATCCACCAGAAAGATTTTCAACATTAGCAATAACAAAATTTATTCTCTCTTCATCAATAATTTTTTGAAGGGTCTCTTTCAAGACCCTCCTTCCGGATTTTCCAACAATGTCACCTATAAATAAAATTCTCATTTCGCATATCCAAAAGCTTTACTTTCTCTAACAACAAGAACCTTTATCTGTCCTGGATAGACAATCTCATTTTCAATTTTTTTCGCAATATCATATGCGAGTTTAGGCAAGACATTATCATCAATTGAATCTGGTTTAACAAAAACTCTCACTTCTCTTCCTGCTTGTAGTGCATATGCTTTTTCAACACCTTCAAAAGAAGTTGCAATTTTTTCAAGTTCTTCAATTCTTTTTATATATTGTTCAATAGATTCATTTCTAACACCTGGACGTGAAGCAGATATTGCGTCCGCTGCTTGAATGATATAATCAAGAGGTTTCTCAAGAGGTACATCATAATGGTGAGAGGCAACTGCATGAATAATTTCCTCATTTTCTCCAAATTTTCTTAAAATATCAGCACCTATTAAGGCATGTGGACCTTCTGTCTCTTTATCTATAGCTTTTCCAATATCATGAAGTAATCCAGCTCTTCTTGAAATTTGATAGTTCATATGAAGTTCACTTGCGATAATTCCTGCAAGATTACTAACCTCTAATGAATGTTGCAAAACATTTTGGCCAAAACTTGTTCTAAATTTTAGTTTTCCAACTAATTTAATAAGCTCTTTTGGCATATCACCTATATTAAGTTCTGATATTGCTTTTTCGCCTTCTTCAAGTATCTTCTCTTCCATCTCCTCTTTCGCTTTCTCATATAACTCTTCAATTCTTGAGGGATGTATTCTACCATCAACAATAAGTTTTTCAAGTGTCATTTTTGCAATCTCTCTTCTTATAGGATCGAAAGATGAAATAACAACAGCCTCTGGCGTATCATCAATTATCAATTCTGTTTCAGTTAGAGATTCAAATGTTCTTATATTTCTTCCCTCTCTTCCAATTATTCTACCCTTTACCTCATCGTTGGGAAGAGGGACAACTGTAATTGTTGATTCTGAAACAAAATCAACAGCTGATCTTTGAACTGCTGTTGCAATAATCTCTTGTGCTTTTTGTTTTTCTATCTCTCTTAATCTATCTTCATACTCTTTTATTTTTTTACTTAAATCAACTTTTAACTCTTCTTCGAGTTTCTCAAATAACTCTCTTCTTGCCTCTTCCTCTGAAAGATTTGCAATTCTTAATAACTCCTGTTTGTGCTTTTCATACTGTCTTACAAGGGCTTCTCTCATCTTCCTTATCTCTTCTTCTTTTTGGAATATTGCTCTTTCTCTTTTATCAACTGCTTCAATCTTTTTTTCAATAGATTCCTCTCTTTGAAGCAACCTTGTCTCTAATTTTTGAATCTCAACTTTTCTATTTTTTAGCTCTCTATCAACATCACTCTTAATTTTTACCGCTTCTTCTTTTGCTTTAGAAATTATCTCTTTTGATTTTAATTCTGCTTCTTGTGATGCTAATTCCTTAATTTTTTGTGCTTCTTTCTCAGCTCCACCTATCTTACTCTCAGAAATATATCTTCTAACATAGAATCCAATTACTCCACCAAGAAAGAAGACGAGAATCACTAAAATTTCATATGCTATTAATGATAAATTCATATCTCATCCTCCTTTTTTCCCAATATTTTAAGAACAAGAGATTCTCTATAACCTTTTGAAGTTAAGTATCTAACTTTTTTTTCAAATTCCTTTTTCTTTTTTGAATATTTGATTATATTTTTTATCTCAAGTTCATTATCTAAATAATTTTTTAATGAATTATTTACAAATTCTTTTGAAATACCTTTTTGTATTAGATAGTGATATATTTTAAATTCACCCCATCCTTTATTTTGTAGATAATTTATTTTTCTCTCAACAAGAGATTCATCATCTATAAATTTTTCTTTTGTGAGGTATATTATCACCTCATCGATATCATTTGGACTATATCCTTTTTCAATAAGTTTCATTTTTAATTCTTTTGAAAAGTAATCTCTTCTTGTTAGGAGTTTAAGTGTAAAATTTAAGCAATCTAAATTCAATTCTCTTTAGCTTCACTCTTTATATTCTCCTCATTAGGAAAAGCTACTTTTCTTACCTCTTTTTCTATCTCCTTAAGTAACTCAGGTTTAGTTTCAAGAAACTCTATTGAATTCTTTCTGCCCTGAGCAATTCTTTCTTCTTTATATGTATACCAAGTACCACTTTTCTTAATTATATCATACTGAACAGCAGCATCTAAAATACAACCAGTTTTAGATATTCCTTTACCATATATTATATCAAAATATGCTTCTTTGTATGGTGGAGCAACTTTATTTTTTACGATTTTTGCTTTTACGCTTGTTCCAAGAACACTTTCTCCCTCTTTTATACTATCACTTTTTCTAATTTCAATTCTTACTGTAGAATAAAATTTTAGGGCTCTTCCTCCAGGGGTTACTTCAGGATTTCCAAACATAACTCCGACTTTTTCTCTTAACTGGTTTACAAAAATTGCAACTGTTTTTGATTTTGAAATTGCTGTGTTTAATCTCCTTAAGGTTTGAGACATTAACCTTGCTTGAAGAGCCATAAATTGATCTCCTATCTCGCCTTCAATCTCTGCTTTAGGAACCAATGCTGCAACTGAATCGATTACAATTATATCAATTGCTCCACTTCTTATTAATGCTTCAGAAATTTCAAGAGCCTGCTCTGCATGGTCAGGTTGTGAGATATATAATTTTGCAAGATCAACTCCAATTGCTTCAGCATAAGAGGGGTCAAGTGCATGCTCTGCATCAATATACACTGCATAACCACCCTGTCTTTGAACTTCAGCAACAGCTTCAAGTGCAATAGTTGATTTTCCACTTCCTTCCTGACCAAATAGTTCTATTATTCTTCCTCTTGGATAGCCACCTGCTCCAAGAGCTATATCTAATGTCAAAATCCCAGAAGAGATAACCTCAGTATCAAGAAGCTCTCTTTTGTCTCCGAGTTTCATTATTGAGCCTTTACCAAATCTTTTTTCTATTTCATTTATAG
>JAKPCM010000144.1 GCA_029553255.1 Caldisericota bacterium
ATCAAGAAGAGGTAATTTTCCTTTGATGAGATGTTATTCAGGAACAAAAGATATGGTTAAATTTTCAAAAGTGCTTAAAGAGACATTAAATAATGCATGGGCTGCGATTCCAATTTTCTGGTATTCAGATTTAGATAGAAGAAGCGATAGAGAACTTCTTTGTGCTATAAAAGAAAATATGGAGGGTATAAAATGGAATGGAGAAAATGGTGTTCCAGTAGAGGTTAATGATTCTCATCAATGGGAGTTGAGAAATGCTCATGATACTCTTGCTGTCGCAGATTCATATCTTGTGGCATACATTGCAAAAAAATTAGGAGTAAAATATTATATACAACAATATATGTTAAATACCCCACCAAATTTGTCTCCAAAAATGGATATAGCAAAAAGTTTAGCAAGAATGGAACTTGTAGAGAGTTTAGAGGATGAAAATTTTAAAACATATAGAATGATAAGAACTGGGTTACTTTCATATCCATCTGATCCTTATCAAGCTATGGGACAACTTGTTTCATCTATGTTTTATGGTTCATACCTTAAACCTCACATAATTCATGTTGTGGCTTATACAGAAGCTATAAAAAGAGCAACAAGTAAGGAAATTTTAGAAAGTGTGAAGATGGTAAAAAAAGCATATCTTCTTGCCGAAACTGGTCTTCCAGATTTTATTCAGGATAAAGATATTAGAAATAGAGTAGATGAATTAAAGGATGAATCTTTGTATTTAATTGAAAAAATAAAAGAGATTGGAAAAGATAAAGATGATCCACTTCTTGATCCAGAAACTCTTTACAATGCAGTAAAACTTGGTATTCTTGACGCTCCTGGTTTAACTGGATTTTCTGTTGCAAAAGGGGAAATTAGGTGTGAAGTTATAAATGGTGCAAATTATGCAGTAGACGAGAATGGAAAAATTTTAAAAGAAAAAGATAGATTAAAAATGTTAAATTAGGGACTGACCCTTTTTTATCATATGAGGAAAATTTTATGGAGATAAAAAAAATTGGAGTGGTTCACGATAAAAATTTAGACAAAAATAAAAGTTTAATGGTTGATTCAGTTTTTAATGCAATCAACAAAAAATATGAAGCAGTTAAAATTCCTTTTGATGAAAATTTTTTTGAAAATATTAAAAAGGTTGACTTTGTGTTTAATTTATCAACAAGTGGAGGAAAAGAGGGAAGGCAAATTCATATTCCAGCGCTTCTTGATTTATTAGATATACCATATACGGGTTCTTCAGCTTGTACTCATACCATCTGTTTAGATAAATTTATAACAAAACTTATCTTATCTTTTTATAATGTTCCAACATCAAGATTTACGCATATCAAGGAGAACGAATATATAGAAAATGATTTAAATTTAAATTATCCTTTGATAGTTAAACCTGTAAGAGAGGGCAGTGCATTGGGTTTAACTAAAAATTCAGTTGTATGGGATTTAGAAAGTTTGAAAAGAGAGGTTGAAAAAATACATAAAGATTTTAAAGAACCTGTATTAGTTGAAGAATTCATTGATGGAATTGAAATAAGTTGTGGTGTTATTGGTAATGATGAAGAAATTATAATTCTCCCTCTACTTGAAATAGATTTTTCATCTCTTCCAGAAGGAGTTGAAAGGTTCTATTCATATAGAGTAAAAAATGAAATAGGAGATAAAGTAAAATATTACTGTCCTGCAAGGATCGATAAAGAGATTGAAGAAAAAATTAAAAGAGGAGTTAAGGCCTCGTACAAAGCATTAGGACTAAGAGATTATGCAAGAATTGATATAAGAGTAAAAAATGATGAATTTTATATTCTTGAAGTAAATTCTTTACCCTTACTTATCCCAAGTTATTCTGATATTTTAAAGATGGGTGAAAAAAATGGCTTAAATTATGATGATTTTATTTTAAAACTCTTAGAAGTTGCTATTAAAAGATACTTTTGATAAAGTTTACAAAAACAAACAGCCTACTTTTGTAAACAGAATAAATAAAAAGGGGACCTCCTATAGGGTCCCCCTTAAGTTATTTTATAATTATCTTTATGGAGCTGAAGTTCCGAAATTTTTAGCTAAAAGAAGAAGGTCATCCGCATCAACTTTACCATCACCATTTAAGTCGCACTTTTCATTATAATATGTATCTCCAATTTTAGTCCCAAAAGATTGTGCAAATATTATAAGGTCCTCTGAATCCACCTTTCCATCATCATTTATATCACCCATAAGCAGAGTAATTTTTATGACCTTTTCAATTAATAGAAAATCAAGAGGCCTATTCTGTGAATCAAAACCAACAAAACTCGAAACAGCAACCCTTGTACCACCATCTTTTATAGCTTTAAATTTTATTCTAAAAACAGTCCCTTCACCAGTTACTCCTTTTTCATTAGCTCTTGTAACTTTTACTTTTATTTTCCCATATTCTTTATCAACAGAATATTCAACATTAACATCACTTCCTCCTTCTTTTAGAAAATCACCTGGTAAAACATCGACAACCTCTAAATATTCTGGATCAAAAGTGAGTTCCGAGCTTACAATCTTCAAATCTGGTGCAGCTTTAACTCCGACATCAAA
>JAKPCM010000146.1 GCA_029553255.1 Caldisericota bacterium
TATAAAATTAGATACTAATAAAGGAGCTGCTGCAGCTAGAAATGTGGGAATCAGATCAGCTAAAGGCCAATATATAGCATTTCAGGATAGTGATGATGAATGGTTACCAGAAAAATTAGAAAAACAAATGAAAATTATTGAGACTGTAACAGAAGAGGTTGGTGTTGTATATACAGATATGTTATTAATAAATAAAGATAATCAAATAACATATTGGAATTCACCTTCAATAAAATATGGTGATATTATAAATTCAAAAACTCATGACTATCAGGTTTTAGGATTAGGGATACAATCAACTTTAATAAAAAATAAGAGTATTGATTATTTTGATGAAACTTTTTATAGATTTATAGATTTGGAATATTTTATAAGACTATCAAAAAAAGTTATCTTTATACATATTAATGAGCCATTAGTAAAATACCATATTACAGATGGGATATCTTGTGATTTTCATTCTTTATTTATTGCACGAAAAAAGTTGTTTAAAAAATATTATAATGAATTAAGAAAAGATAAAAAATTTATTGCAAATCAGTACTTTGAAATGGGGTATGCTTTGTTTGTTTGCAAACATTTTAAATATGCTAATAAATTTTTTTTGAAAGCAATTAATACATCTCCAATAAATATTAAATTTTGGTTAATTTTTTTGAGCACTATATTTAAAATAAATTATTATAAAACAATTAGGATTTATGGAGAAATTCAATTCATAAAAAGAAATGAAACCTCAAAATGCAAATTAAAACTTTGGGGTGGTGCATTTTTTTTATTGTTGCGTGGACAATCAATTAATAAATTTTTAGACATAGAATAAAAAATGAAATTTTCTTCTATTATTTTGGGAAAATCATCGTTTCAGACAAAAATGGAATATTTTACTCAAAATTTCCAAATTCTTAAAAAAATATAATGCAGCTTTAGTATGGTTGGGAGCATCCAACGATTTTGGTTTGAATTTTTTCATTCAAAAAGTTATTGAAAATAATTCTATAGACAACATAATTTTACCAGGCTTATTAAAAGGTGATGAATATTATTCATGGTTAAATGCCTGTGATGCTTTCCTTTTAACATCAATGGTAGATCCATATCCA
>JAKPCM010000161.1 GCA_029553255.1 Caldisericota bacterium
AGTAAAGAAAAGTAAAGTAAATTATAGTAAAGAAGAAGAAATAAAAGAAAAAGATATAGATATAAATATGCCATTTACTCCACCCGATGACATCAAATCAATTCAAATCATTTTTTCTGATTGGAATAATATAATATGCAAACAATATCCTGAATTTCAAAAAATAACAGACAATGAATTTCATAATGACTATAAATTACAACAATTACTTTATAAACTAAAAGACAAATGGGAAGTTGGAGAAATTTTGACTTTATACGGAACTAATGAATGGTTGCGTTTAAATGCTAAATTTTTAAAATGGTGGAATATAAACAATTATGAAAAAGCATTACAAGGAAAATTTGACAGCTACAAGCAAAACGCGGTAGTTAAAATGGAAGATGATGCTTGGGCTGATTGTGAAATAGTTAATCCGCCTAAAAATTGGAAAGGTAAAAAATAATGATAAGCATACGAGAAATAGCAGACAGACATTTCGGGACATATAAAATTAGAGGCAATGAATTAATCCCGATATTATGCCCTTTTTGCGGCGGCGGTGCCCACAAAGATAAAGAAACATTTTCAATTAATTTGAATACAGGAAAATATCTTTGTCATCGTGGCAGTTGTCGTCAATCTGGAAATAAAATAAGTTTATGCCGACATTACGGATACCCAATAAATGATAATATATCAAGTGCTTTTCGTAAAGAATATAAAAAACCGCAAATTAAATATACAAAACCAAAAACAGAAATTGAGAAATATTTTGAATCAAGAAAAATTTCACAATCAACTTTGAATTATGCAGGTGTTGGAGAACACAACGGAAATATTGTATTCCATTTTTATGATACAGAAAATAATCTTGTTTTTAATAAATTTAAATTGCCGCGCGAACCAAAAATAATAGACGGAAAAAAAGAAGCTAAAAGCTGGCGTGAAGCAGGAGGCAAACCTATTTTATATCTTATGAATAAATGCGTGTTTGAGCTACCTCTTACGATAACAGAGGGCGAAATAGACGCGCTAACATTAATTGAATGCGGAATAAAAAATGTTGTATCATTACCGAGCGGCACTAATGATTTTACTTGGATTGATTTATGCTGGGATTGGATTGATAATTTTCAAAAAATAATTATATGGACTGATAATGACGAAAGTGGAGCAGGGCAAGAATGCGCCAAAAAAATAGTTGAGAAGTTGGGGGACTGGCGGTGTTTGATTGTTAAATCAAAATACAAAGACGCAAATGAAATGCTGCAAAAAACTGATAAAGATACAGTTTTAAAAACTTGGGAGTCCGCTGAAGAAATAAAAAATAAAAATATTATTAGTTTAGCAGATGTTCAATATGACGATTATTCAAGGAATGCAATTAAAAGCGGATTCTCTGGATTAGATAAATTGACTGGCGGCTGGCGGTTTGGAGAAGTAACAATCTGGACGGGTGAAACTGGCAGCGGCAAATCAACTTTTATAAATCAAGCGCTATTGAATTTAGTAAATGAAAATCAAAAATGTTGTATTTATTCAGGTGAATTACCGAAAGCATTTTTTAAATTTATAACTCTAATTCAAGCATCAGGCGAACGCAACTTAAAAAAAGAATTTAACTATTTAAAAAATGAAGAAGTTTATCGACCGAAATTTGAAGTTATAAAAAAAATAAATGAATGGATTGCAGATAAAATGTTTTTAACTGATTTTGACGGCAAGTTGCCAACACCGTCAGATTTATTTAAAACTTTTTTATATGCTTATAAAAGATATGATTGCAAAATATTTGTAATTGATAATTTAATGAAAATAAAATTTCCTAATATAAATGAGAATGCTGAGCGTAGCGATTTTGGTGGTGAGCTTATGGCGTTTGCTCAGAAATATAATGTCATAATATGGCTTGTAGCTCATCCGCGCAAAACAGAAAATGGAAAAATTAATGTTATGGATATAAAGGGCACAAGCGATTTGCCTAATATGTGTAATAATTTATTTTGTGTTTATCGCGTTAATGAAAAACAAAAAGAAAAATTTTTGAATGCAGAAAATTATATTGAAATTTTAAAAGACCGTTTTGGAGGCGTTAAAAACAAAATAGTATTATATGATTTTAATGTTAATGACCGTAGATTTAATGAATTAAATAATTCAGAATTAATTTTATATAATTGGCAAGAATCAGAAGAAAAACAAATTATTGAAAACGAAAAAATTTTAGAGGAAATACCATTTTGAAAATGAAAACAATTATATTATAAATTTAATATTGAAATTAAATTACCAAAATTTTTAAGGAGCGTGTGAAATGAAAGAAATATTAGTAAAAAATCAAGCTGAACTTGACAAAATTAGAGTTGTTAATTTTGATGAAACATTAACTATTGAATCAGAATCAGAATTGACTTTGAATTTTAAAATTGCAGTTTATGGGAAATTAATTAACAAAACAAAATTATTTTGTAGTTATTTTAATAATAAAGTTTTAGAATGTTTCGGGGCAACTGCCGCGATAGAAAATTACGGCAATGCAATAGTTATAAATT
>JAKPCM010000017.1 GCA_029553255.1 Caldisericota bacterium
ATTCTTACAAAAATTCCGATAATAGGTGAACTATTCAGAGTGATGAATATTTTTGTATGGTTAGCTTTGATACTTCCTTTTGTTCTTCATTTTTTTCTTTATAATACTCCTTGGGGTTTAAGACTTAGAGCAGTCGGAGAACATCCAAAAGCAGCAGATACTCTTGGAATCGATGTTTATAAAGTAAGATATTTTGCAGTTATTATGTCTGGTATCTTTGCAGCTCTTGCTGGTGCTTCAATGTCAATTGGACAACTTGATTTATTCGATAACCATATGCCAGCAGGTTTAGGTTTTATTGCACTTGCTGCTATGATATTTGGAAAATGGAAACCAATTGGGACTCTTTTAGCTGCACTTTTTTTTATGCTTGCAAATGTAGTTCAAATATTCATACAAACATATGCTCCAAGTGTATTAAAAATTATACCAAGAGGATTCTTCTTAGCACTTCCATATATTTTAACAATTTTGATTCTTGCAGGTTTTGTTGGTAAAGCAACTGCTCCTGCTGCTGATGGAGTACCTTATGAAAAAGGTGAAAAATTGTAATAAAGAAACTTTTATTTTTTCTGAAGAGTTCAAAGGATCTTGCTATCCTCATTTATGTTTTGAAACAACACTTTTATCTTTTGGTTTACCCTATCCTGACAATATAGATGTTGCAAGAAAATGTGAAGAAATATCAAGAAAACAAAATATTGTACCTCTAACAATAGGTATTAAAAATGGAAAAATTCTGATTGGCTTTAAAGATGAAGATTTTGAATTTTTTGCCAAAGATAAAAATATTATAAAAACCAATATGAGCGATATTCCATATATTTTATCTACAGGTAAGAGTGGTGCCTTAACTATCTCTGGAATGCTTTTTATAATGAATCATTTAAATCTAAAGTTTCTCGCATCGGGTGGACTTGGAGGAGTTCACAGAAATTTTGAAGCTAACTTTGATATATCCTCAGATTTAACAGCTCTTTCAAAATATAAAACTATTGTAATAACATCTGGTTTTAAGTCAATACTTGATATTAAAAAAACATGGGAATATTTAGAAACCCTTGGAGTTCTTGTCGTTGGATATAATACTGATAAACTCCCTGGATTTTACTATAGAGAAACAGATATTAATTTGAACTATTACTTTTATGACATCGATAAACTTGTTGACTTTTTAAATTATTGGGACTATTTTAGTGATACTTCTGTTCTAATTGTTAATCCTATACCTAAAGAGGATGAATTTGATAGATATGAGTTTGAAAAAATTATGGAGGAGATAGAAAAAGATTTAGTAAAGAAAAAAATAGCTGGTAAAGATATAACTCCTTTTCTTTTAAATTCTCTTCATAAAAAAACTAAAGGAAAAACTGTAAAATCAAATAAATCCTTAATTTTAAATAATGCCAAGCTTGGTAGTGAAATCTCAAAACTCTTTTTTGAGTTATAAAAATTTAATTAAAAATTTAGTTGAGATTAAAAAAATATTAATAAAAAATAAAAAAACATTAAGTGTTGCTGAATCTTGTTCTGGTGGTTATCTTTCATACTTATTTACATTCCTTCCAGGTTCTTCTAATTTTTTTAAAGGTTCAGTAGTTACCTACAATGATGAAATTAAAAAAGAAGTTCTTAATGTTAATGAAAATCATTTAAAAAATTATGGTGCTGTTAGTGAAGAGGTTTCATTTGATATGGCAAATAATGTGATAAAGAAATTTTCAACTGATTATGGAATTTCAATCACAGGAAATCTTGGACCAAATCCATCTGAAAATAAAGAAATTGGATTAATATTTGTAACAATTTTATCTAATAATTCAACCCTCACAAAAAAATTTAATATAAAAGGAAACCGAGAAGAAATAAGAGAAAAACTTACATATAATACAATTTATTTGTTTAACAGATTTTTGAAAGAAGATTTGGAAAAAAATGATAGATAAGATATTATATGATTCAGGCTTAAGAAGAACTAAAGGTAGAAAAGAGATTTTTGAATTTCTATTAAAAAATAAAGGTGAACATTTTTCTGCTAAAGATATATATGATAAATTAAAAACAAAAGGTGTAAGCTTAACAACCATCTATAGAACTCTTTCAATGCTCGAAAAAACTGGAGTTGTAAAAAGAACATCATTTTCAAAAAGACATATGAGTTATGAAATTTATAAAGAACCTCATATTCATCTAATATGTAGTAATTGCGGAAAAATTAAAGAAATAAAGGCTCCAGAAATTCATAAACTATATGAGATACTTGACATTAAGAATAGTTTAAAAAGTTTGGATCCTCTTTTTTATATCATTGAAATTTACGGCATTTGTGAAAATTGTAAAAAATAGATAAATTTAGATATTGAATTTAAAATAGACAATATCTCCATCTTTTATTTCATATCCTTTTCCTTCAATTTTTATAAACCCTTTTTCTTTTAATTCATGAATTGATTGAACCCTTAATAAATCTTGATAATTAAAGACCTCGGCTTTTATGAACCCTTTTTCAAAATCTGTATGGATTTTTCCTGCTGCTTGCGGGGCTAAAGTTCCTCTTTTAATTGAATGTGCTTCAAGAATATCATTAGCATAGGTAAAAAAGGTTATCAAATCAAGAATATTGTATGATTCTTTTATTATCTTATTTAGAATTGTCTCTTCTAAATTTATCTCTTTCAAAAAAGCTTCTTTCTCTGAACTGTTTAAATTTTTTATCTCAAGTTCTAATTTTAATGAAGCTATAATAAATTTGTAATTTTTTTCCTTACAATACTCAACAAATTTTTTTACATAATCTGACTCTTCGCCTATAAAATACTCTTCATTTACATTAGCAATTATAATTAGTGGCTTTATTGTTAAAAGATTATATTTTTTATAAATTTCTGAAAACTCGTTTGGGTATTCAACTTCATTTAACCATAAGCCTTTATTCAGATTTTCTTTTGCAAATTTTAATGCTTCATATTCATTTTTTAATTCTTTTATTCCAGATTTATAAGAATGATCAACTTTTTCGAAATTTTTCTGAACTATCTCAAAATCAGAAATGGCAATTTCAAGATGAATAATTTCAATATCATTAATTGGATTCAATCTTCCTTCTATATGAGGAATCCTATCATCTTCAAAGCATCTTACTACCTCAAGAAGGCCATCTGCTCTTCTTGTTTCAGAGAGGAACTTGTTACCAAGTCCCTCTCCTTTACTTGCTCCTTTAACAAGACCTGCTAAATCTATAAACTTTATCGTTGCATATCTAATTTCTTTCGGTTTTATATATTCACTAATTTTTATTATTCTTTCATCTGGAACTTCAACAACACCTATATTTGGATTAACTGTTGAGAATGGAAAGATATCAATTAGTATATCATTTCCTGTTAATGCTTTGAATAGAGTTGATTTTCCAGAGTTTGGAAGACCAATTATTCCTATCTCCATTATTTAAATTTCTCCAGAAAAACTTTATATGCATGATATGTTGAATAAAGATCGCCTTTGGAAATTATCTCAAATGGTGCGTGCATTGAAAGAACTGCTGGTCCCATATCAACTACATCCATTCCTTTCCTTGCAAAGAATAGTGCTACAGTTCCTCCACCACCCTCGTCAACCTTACCAAGTTCTGCTGTTTGCCAAACAACATTATTTTCATTAAAAAGATTTCTTACTTTTCCTATGAATTCTGCTGAGGCATCATTTGAATCATACTTACCACCTCTACCTGTAAATTTAGTCATAACAACACCATTGTTTATATAAGCCGAGTTCTTCGGTTCAAAAACCTCTTTATAATTTGGGTCAAAAGCTGCATTTACATCACCAGATAATACCGATGATTTTGCATAGATGTTGATTAGCTCTTTATAATCTTCAACAAAATTTAGTAAAACTTCATCGAAAATCATTGATTGAGCTGATGTATTACCTTCAGAACCTATCTCTTCTTTATCAATTAAATAAACTAAACTCCACTTTTCAGATGGTTCAGAATCTAAAATAGCATAAAAAGCAGTTAATGCACAAGATCTGTCATCATGTCCATAACCTAAGATTAAACTTTTATCAAAACCGATATCTTTTGCTTCTCCATAAGGGACAAGGGACAGTTCACTTGATATAAAATCTTCTTCAATAATTCCATATTTTTCATTCAAATATTTCAATATATAATTTTTTACTTTATCCTCTTTTGAATCTTTTTCTGGCTTTGAACCAATCAAAACATTGAGATTTTCACCTTCAATTGCTTCAGATAATTTCTTTTCAGCCTGTCTTCTTGCAAGATGAGGTAAAAGATCTGGTATTGAAAAAATTATATTGTCTTTTTCAGAATTTATATTTATTGATTTTCCATTTTTATCTACAATAACACCTTTTAAAGCAAGAGGAATTGAAACCCATTGATATTTTTTAATTCCTCCATAATAGTGAGTCTCCAAAAAAGCTATATCAGTATCCTCGTATAATGGATTTTGTTTTATATCTATTCTTGGAGAATCAATATGGGCAGTAATAAGATTAAATCCCTCTTTTAAACTTTTTTTGCCCTTTTTTATAATTAAAAGAGATTTATTTTTTATCTTTTTATATAACTTTTCTCCATTTATACTATCATCAATATTCAAAAACCCTTTTTCTTTTAAAATTTCCTCACCTTTTAAAACAATTTCTCTTTCTGTTTTTGCTTCTGATAAAAAATTAGAGTAGGTTTTTGAAAATTTTTCAATCTCTTCTTCTGGGTAAACATCCCAGACATTCCTTTTTTTCCTCTTTAGTTCTTCTAATTCCATTTTTATCCTCCTTAATCATAAATTTTTATAAATTGGTAAATTTATCTATATAAATCTTTTCTTCTTGTTTTTTGGAATATCCTCATTGATAACAATAAATTTACTTTTCTTCGTTATATCATCAAATTTATTTTTAAAATAGAGATGTCTTTTTCTATCAACAATTTTACTCATAAATTAAATTTTATCATAACTAAATTTTATATAAAAATAAAAACTATTTATAAAATTTTTAACTTTCTAAGTCTCTTGAGTTTCAAAGACTGTTTGTTTAAGTATATTATAGTAATAATACATAATATCTTTCCATGCTAAATGTTTTTCTTTTGATAAAGTATAATCAATATAATATTTGGTTCCATAAATTCTAAATTTAATAGGAGTTCCTAAAGGTGCATTTATAACAGCAGTTACTAATTCTTCTACTTCTTTATCTGAATCTTTAAAATCGATTCTTTCATATACTCCATAACTCCAAATATCGTTTATAACATTAGGATTTAAAGTATCATAAATAGGTGTTTTGTAGCTTTTATCATCTATTATGACTCTTATTTGTTGAGCAAACAGCCATCCCAAACTAAAACTTCTATATAATCGTAATCTTAAGAAAAACCATTTTTCTGTTTCTGTAGCACCTAAATAGGGGAAAATTGAAATATCTTTTTGCTCAAAGGTTTTATCTTCTAAAACATGTTTATAAAAATATATCTTTTTAAATTCTTCATAGCTCTTTTGTACATTCTTATCTAATCTTGCCAATCTTTCATTCTCAGATTTTTGGATCTTATCTAATAAAATTTTTGCTTTTTCCATACAATTCTTATCATTTTGGATTTTTAATAGATCATCTTTTGCTTTTTCCATTTCATCTATAGAAAAATAGTATTCACCTCTCTCATAATATGCTTTATCTAATAAGTAATTAACTTCTTGAGTATCTTTAATATTTTTTGCTTCTAAAAATTTTTCTATTGCAAGAGTTATTTTATCTTCGTCTAAATATTTTTCCCCTTCATTAATAGTTTTTAAATATTTTTCATTTAATAATCTTTCATTTCTTATTTCGTCTGTTTCCATATTATTTAAAACTTCTTCTAATATTTTTCTATTTTCGAAACATATTTTTACAGAGAAATTTTTTTTATTAAGTCCATCATAAGATATAAGTGATATTACAGCTTTTATTGGTAAATCATTTTTATTTTTATCTAAAATTTCGATATTTAGAAAATTTAACCACATTTCTTCTAACGGATTGTTGTTTTCTAATATAACTTCCCTTTTATTTTCTTCATTAATTAATTCAACATTTAACCAATTTTTTGTCCAAAATTTTTTATTTTCTAATGATTTAAAATAGTCAAAACATTCACTATCAATTGGGGCTTTACAAGAAGGCAAAATGAGAAATAACAATATTATTATAAAAATAATTTTATTCAAACATTCTCTTTTCATTTTTGTCTCCTTTCAGAGATTTTATTTTAATTATTATACATCAAAAATTGTTTGAAATTTCAAAAATGATAAATTTAATCGAATTTTCCTTTTTTAAAATTTTCTTAATTTAAAACAACAAGTCAAGATGATATATAATAAATATTATATGGATATTGTGAATTTTAAGGAAGTTAAAAATGAGATAGTATATCGGAGTTATATTTTCATATAAATTTATAGGATTTTAAATAAAAAGAAAAAGAGAGGAATTGTAAAATGGTAATATTGTATATGAATTTTAAGGAAGTTAAATGAAACAGGAATTTGGAGATTTATCATCTTATAAGGATTTAAAAGAGTTTTATGAAAAAAATTTGGATGAGAGTTTGAAGGATGAAAAGTCGATATTTTATTTTTGCTCTTATGTGCCAGTTGAGGTTATTCATGCTTCAGGTTTTAAACCAGTGAGATTAAATGTTAATTTAGAAACTTTTTATCTTACTGATGAAGTTACTCCAAAATATCTCTGTCCCTATTTAAAATCTATCATTGAACTTTTTTTAAAGAACAATTTGAAAAGAAAAAACATAATTTTTACTGATGGATGCGATTCGTCAAGA
>JAKPCM010000022.1 GCA_029553255.1 Caldisericota bacterium
GGTGCCTTTTTTGCTGGACTTGCTGGAGGACTTTTATGTCATCTTCTACAAATTGCTCATCCCACTCAATATGGTTTTTTAGGAACAATTTTTGTACTTATTATGGTCTATGCAGGAGGTATGGGAAGTATAAGTGGTTCGATAATAGCTGCATTTGGTTTAACATTTTTATCTGAGGGGTTAAGGTTTCTATTAAGATGGATAGACAATATTACACCAACTATTACAGTTGGAATTGAATGGAGAATGGTCGTTTATTCTGCTCTTTTAATAATAATAATGCTTTATAGAAACGAAGGTCTTATGGGAAAAAGAGAATTTAAAATACTTATACCAGAAGAGGAAGAATAATAATGAAAACTGTTCTTTCTTTACGAAATGTTACACACTATTTTGGTGGATTAAGAGCAGTTAACAATTTTAATATTGATTTGCCAGAAGGTGCACTATGGGGATTGATTGGACCTAATGGTGCTGGAAAAACAACAATTTTTAATCTTATCACAGGAGTATATAAACCAACAGAAGGAAAAATTTTATTTGAGGGGAAAGATATAACTGGTTTAAAATCACACATTATTGTTGATAAAGGAATAGCAAGGACTTTTCAAAATTTAAGAATATTCAATGAACTCACTGTTATCGACAATATTAGAGTTGCAAAACATTTTAAGGCTGACTATAAAATAACTGATTCAATATTAAGAACAAAAAAATTTTATAATGAAGAAAGAAGAATAAAAGAAGAGGCTTATAATTTATTAAAAATTTTTGGACTTCAAGGAAGAATGAATAACCTTGCAAAACATTTACCATATGGAGAATTAAGAAAACTTGAAATAGCAAGAGCTCTTGCAACAAAACCAAAATTGCTTCTTCTTGATGAGCCTGCTGCTGGTATGAATCCAAGAGAAGTTGGGAGTTTAATGGAATTAATCCATTCAATAAGAGATATGTTTAATTTAACGATACTTCTTGTTGAACATCAGATGAGAGTTGTAATGGGAATTTGTGAAAGAATAAAAGTTATGGATTTTGGTGAGACAATTGCTGAAGGAAATCCAGACGAGATAAGAAGCGATAGAAAAGTAATTGAAGCATATTTAGGAAGCGATGGTGGAAGATGTTAGAAGTTGTTAATCTTGAAGTTAATTATGGAGCGATTAAAGCCTTAAAAAACATCTCTTTTAAAGTAAAATCTGGTCAAATTGTAACACTCATTGGAGCAAATGGAGCTGGTAAATCTACAACATTAAGAACCATAAGTGGATTAATTAAACCAAAAGATGGTCATATCTATTTTAAAGGACAGGAAATTACAAATTATGAAGCACATAAAATAGTTGAATTAGGAATATCACATGTTCCTGAAGGAAGAAAAATTTTCGAAACTTTAACTGTTATGGAAAATCTTGAACTTGCAGCTTGGACAATTAAAGATAAGAAAATTAGAAAAGAAAGATTTGAAAGAGTCTTTGATATATTTCCAAGACTTAAAGAGAGAAGAAAACAACTTGCGGGTACATTGTCAGGTGGTGAACAACAGATGCTTTCAGTAGCAAGAGCATTGACAACAGGTGGAGAATTAATGTTACTTGATGAACCATCGATGGGTCTTGCTCCTGTACTTGTTGATGAGATATTTCAAGTTTTATGTCAGATAAATCTACAGGGAATCACAATTCTTCTCGTTGAACAAAATGCTCGAAAGGCACTCGAAATTGCAAATTATGCTTATGTTCTTGAAGCTGGAACAATTGTTTTGCAAGGAGAAGCTAAAGAATTAAATGAAGATTCAAGAGTTAAAGAAGCTTATCTCGGTGGTTAATTTTTTAAAAAGAGAAATTTTCAAGAAAAAGCCCTTCGCTAATTTCATAGTAATCTAACAATTTCTCCTTATCAATCAATTTGACATTTATTTTAAATTGTCTTTTACCATTTATTTCTAAGAAATCATTTAACTTCATTTTTATAGAAATCGTACCTTCTGCAAAATTATAAAATAGATTTTTTGTTTCAATTTCAGCAACTTTTTTATTTCCCAGGGAATCAATAATAGTTAAAAATAATTCTTTATCTTTATAATTAAATAGAGCCCATCTGATTTTCAAACTCAAAAAATATGAATCACCGATTTTCACTCCACCAACTCCATTAATAACAATTGACTCTTTCAAATATATGTCATTTAAAATCTCTTCATATGGATAAATTGGATTTATAATATCTCTATATTTTTTAAAATGTTCTCTTACACCACCATAAAAGTTTGAAAAAGTTGATAAATTTCTTACAACCTTTTCATAATAAAAATCTTTTTTTCCTACGATTCCATAAGTTGAATCAAAATTTATCCATTCTCCATCAATAAAACATTCAACAAAAACATGATCAACTGGATAACCAGAAGCATAAACAAGTCTTGCAGGAATTCCAATAGATCTTATTAGTGATAGAAATAATATTGACCTTTCTGAGCAAACTCCTGATATCGATCCCTCTTTTTCATACCTATCTATATAATAATAATCTGGATAATCACCAAGATATGTAACATTTATTCCTTGTGAAAAAATATTCATAACAAAATTTAAAATATTTTTTGCAGTTTCAAAAGAATTTTCTTTCAATAAACTCTTTGCATAACTTTTTACTTTTGGTAGATATGGATGAACTCCTCCATTTTTTATCAGTTCATCTGTTGCAATACCATATTCGTAATTATATCCAGTTATGTATGGTATATATTCAAATGGGTATTCATCAAAAAAACATTCTTTTGTTGTACCTAAAACAATCTTGAGATGGTATGTTTTAAAAAGATGTTTGAACGATAGATAACCTATGCCAGTTCCCTGATTTTCATTTGTAGTTATTTTTAATTTTATATAAATCTCTCTTTTGGGCAAAACCCCATCTATATTGTAAAATCCATTTTTGTATAAAGGTTTTATCCATATAAAATTTGCATTATCCCTTTCTCTCTCTCCAAAAGCATAAGAGTCTATCTCAACTTCTCCATTTATTGGTTGAGCAAATTCAACTTTTAAATCAAAACTATAATCTCTTTCAAAAAAAATTCTATCAATTATGTAAAATGTTGAGTTTGTTTTGTAATAGTGAACAATAGGATATGGTAAATCGACATCTTCCTCAAGAACTGATAGATAATATGATATATTATAAAAAGCAACTGATAAGATGAATAAAACTAAAATCAAAATTATATATCTTTTTATATTTTTTTTAAAAATTTTTCAAAATCCTCAATATTTTTGTTAATAACTAACTCTTTTATATTTGAATCAAATTCATCTAAAAGTTTAATTGCATCACTAAACTCACCTATATAATAAGCAAAATGTGCATCAGAAGAGATAAAAATTTTTACTTTATATTTTAAACATAAATTTAGCATCTCTTTATAATAATTTATCCAATATTCACCTCTTTTTAAAACATTATTATTAAGTTCAACAGCTTTATCATAATCTGATGCAGCTTTAACAATATCCTCTAAATCTATTGGATAAGGGAAATATGGATCTCCAGGATGTGCTATTCCATTTATATTTTCTTTCTTCAAAGTATTTATCATACTTTTTGTATTTTTTACTTTTGAATTCGAAGAGTAAGGAGTTTGATTATGAAATGCTATTATATTGAAATCCAAATTTTTGTAGATGTTTAATGGTAAATCAACATCACCATCCTCTGAAATGATGTTTAATTCACAACCAGTAAAAATTCTTACTCCGTCTATCTTTTCTGGTAAATATTTACTTGCAAGCATTTTAAAGTATTCAATACTTGGGCTATCAGGTCTTGATGGTCCATGGTCAGTCAAACACAAACCCTTTAAACCAACTTTTTTTGCAGTTTGAACATTTTCGATTAGCGTTGAAAAAGCATGTCCTGTTAATATAGTGTGGGTGTGAGTATCAACTTCAATTATCATCTTTTTGCCTCTTCTATTGGAATAAATCCTTCACCAATAACTTCTCTTGCATCTCCAATTATGACAAATGCTTTAGGATCTTCATTATGTATAATATCTTTAATTTGTGATAGCTCTCTTTGTCTTACAATACATATTAAAGCATTCCTTTCAATCCCTGTATAAGAACCTACTACTCTTAATTCAGTAACTCCTCTTTCAAGTTCTTGAAATATCCTTAATTTAATCTCCTGAGCTTTATCCGAAATTACAAAAACCATTTTTGTCGTTGAAAATCCCTCCTGTACATAATCAATAACTTTGGAAGATATAAATAGAGCTAACATTCCGTATAAAGCATATTCAGGAGACTTAAAAACGATAGCTGCAAGCAAAACTATTGAAGTATCGAGGATTAGCATAGAAGTTCCAAAAGAAACTCCAATGTATGTATATATTAATTGACTTAAGAGATCTGTACCTCCTGTGCTTCCCCAATATTTAAAAACAACACCAACTCCTATCCCAACTAAAACTCCACCATAAATTGAAGCAAGAAGAGGATTATCAGTCATAGGTTTAAAAAAATATAAAAATAGATCAATAAATATTGAAGAAGTTATAGTACCAAAGAGACTCAAAGCAATATATTTAAACCCCCATCTTTTCCATGCAATTATAAAAAGTGGTAAATTTAAAATAAAATACATAACTCCAATTGGAAACTTTGTCAAATGATATATGATTATTGATAAACCAGAAAAACCTCCAGGTGCAATTTTATTTGGAGAAAGAAATAATACAATACCAAGTGCCTGAATAATAGTACCAATTGTTATACCAATTAATCTTTTAATCAATTTTTTAATTGTTGTTTTCTCTTTTTTCATTTTTTATCCACCTTAAATAACTCCAGATAAAATCATCAATATCACCATCTATTACCTCTTGAACATTACCAACTTCAAAACCCGTTCTATGATCTTTCACAAGTGTATATGGTTGAAAAACATAACTTCTTGTTTCATAGCCCCAGGAAGGTTGAATGTAGCCACCCTTTAATTCATAAAGTTTTTGTTCTTTTTCCAACCTTTTTATTTCAAGGAGTTTTGATTTTAATATCTTCATTGCTATTTCTTTATTTTTTAATTGTGATCTTTCATTTTGGCATGATACTGTAATTCCTGTGGGAATATGAACAATTCTAACCGCAGAATCAGTTTTATTAACATATTGACCACCATGTCCACTTGCTCTGAAAACATCTATTCTCAGCTCATCTTCATCAATTACAAATTTTTCTTCCTCTATTTCAGGTATTACTTCAACAAGTGCAAATGAAGTGTGTCTTCTATGATTTGCATCAAACGGTGAAATTCTGACAAGTCTATGAACTCCTCCTTCGCCTTTAAGAAGTCCATATGCAAACTTACCTTTTATAAAAATTGTTGCACTTTTTATTCCAGCCTCATCTCCAAAAGAAATATCAACAATCTCAACTTTATATTTTTTCTTTTCAGCCCATTTAAGGTACATTTCAAAAAGAATTTTTGTCCAATCCATCGCATCAACCCCACCTGTACCTGATGATAGAGATAAAATTGCATTATTTTGATCGTACTCACCAGATAAAAAATAGATTTTTTTAAATTCCTCTATATTTTCATTTAACTCTTCAATATTTTTATCTAACTCGTCTCTTAAAGATATATCATCTTCTTTTTCAAGAAGTTCTATGATCGTTTCACTTTCACTTATTAATGAGC
>JAKPCM010000034.1 GCA_029553255.1 Caldisericota bacterium
TATTTATTGATAATACAAACAAAGATATCGAAAAAAATTATTTTTTATATGTTCCACCTGATAAAGAGCATCAATTTATAAATACAGGTGAAAGTGATTTAGAATTTTTGTGTGTGATTCCAAATAAAAAGTAGACTAAAATAAAAAATTATAAGGGTAGTTATTAAAACTTCCCTTTTCAAATAAAAATTTTAAAATTATTTTAAACTTATATTCACTGGTGTTGGATTTCTAATATTATCTGATACAGGACAGCGTTCTTCAACTTTTTTGATTAACTCCTCGAGCCTCTCTCTACTCTCATTTGATTTAATATCGATTAATACATCAATATTTTTATATCCTGCCCTTTCGGAAAAATTTTTACCCATAAACCTCATTGGATTTAGTTCACCTTTTAAATTGATTTTTAAAGATTCAATCTTAATATTCATTTCTTTTGCAACAAACTGAGTAACTATTCCAAAACAGCCTCCAAGAGCAAAAAGAAGATATTCAACGGGGTTAGGACCTTTATCTTTTCCTCCCAAATTTTCTGGTTCGTCTATTAGAAGAGAGAAGTTTCTTGTCTTTGCCTCAAAAGTTAATCCTTCTTTTAATTCAACATTTGCCTCAAATACAACATCTTTCATAACTTCCTCCTTTTATTATATTGATCATAATAAAAAATTTTTCAATTTCCTTTATTATATAATTTAGTTATGAAAATTTTTAAAGATAAGCGTCTTGTTCTTTTTTTAATTCTTTCAACTATTCTTATTGTAAATTTTATAATATTTGTACCAAAATTTATATGGGGTGACGAAGCATGGTCTGCAACCATATCATCAATGGGTTTAATTGAAAGTATAAAAAACTCATTGAATGATTTTCACCCACCACTATATCATATTTTACTCTCTCTTTTTTTATATATTCTTCCTGATAGTAGTTTGTTATTAAGAATCATATCAATTATTTTAGGGATACTCACAATTTATATAGTGATATTCAAATTTGATAAGTTTATAGGAGATATAGAATCTTCATATTTATCTATACTTCTTTCAATTTCTCCATTTTTCCTATACATATTTTCATTGGTTCGAATGTATTCTTTATCAGTTTTTTTATCTACTCTATCACTACTTTATTTCTTTCACCTTAATTTTTCTTATGACAGTGAATTAATTGATACAAAATTGATAAAAGAGCAGAAAAAAAATAATGTTTTATATGTTATCTCTAATTTATGTATGATGTTAACTCATCATCTCACGATTCCACTTTTTTTTCTTCAAGGTTTCTATTTTTTAATAAAAAAGAATTTTAAGGCTCTAAAAACTTTCATCATAACTTCTCTTATTTATCTCCCATTTTCATATATTTTTTATATTCAGTTAAAAAGAAGGTTCACTCTTTCAAGGGGATGGGGAAATATTTTACCCGAAACATTTCTTAAAGATTTTTTTTCTTATCTATTTTTAAATTCAAGAAACATATCAATCTTTATAATTTTAATTTTTATAATATTTATAATTTTTGGTCTTTCAAAATTTAAAACTGATGCTCAGAAATTTTTTATCATCTATTTTTTATCATACTCTTTAATGTTCTATATTGTTACAATAAAACTTGGCTCTCTTCATTTTCATTATCTTTCTTTCATTATTTTACCTGCTTATTTTTTGTTAACTCAGGGTATAATTTTTTTCAAAAAATATAAAGAAAAATTTCTTCTTTTTATAATAATTGTTCTCTTTATCTTCACACCAGCAACCTTTATAAAAGCTTATCCTGAAATTCCAAAAATACAGAATGAAATAAAAGATAGGAGGGTTGTTTTTTTGAATAGGTATGAAATGTATAGATATACTTTTGGAATAAAAGGTGATTTTATTTTTCTTATGGATTTACCTTTAAATAACTTTACAATTGATACCAATGAAAAAATAGATAATTCAATCAAAAAATTGGAAGAAGAGGAAAACTCTTTTATTTTTTTATATTCATCTGTCGGAAGTGATTTTTTAAGTATATATGATCCAAAAGGGAAGTTAAAAAAATATCTTGAAGAAAATTCTATAGAAAAAAAATTGTTTGGAATTTATTCAGAATCACCTGTCTTTTTATATTTTTTTGATAAATAGGTAAATATAATTATTTCTTAAAAAAGAGGTTTTTAAAAGATATAACATCACGGCATTAAAAATTTAAGATTTAAACCTCAATCAATTTTTATATTTTGTTTAAAAAAGTGTGATTATACTTCCACCTATCTATTTTGTAAATTCTAAAACAAAGATTGATGTATCAACGGATACTAAAATATTGTTAAATAAATTATTCATAAAGAATATTATATAATAAATAAAGTATAAAGGAGGAGTTTATGAATGTTTATTTTGCATTTTCAATAAGAGGTGAAAAACCTGATAAAAATATTATAAATGGAGCTTATGAATTCTTAATTAATAGAGGTCATAAGGTTATGACAGAGTTTAACATAAAAGTTGAAAATAAAAATATTTTACTTAACGATGTTTTAAATGAAGAGGATATTTTTAAAAGAGACATCGATGCGCTTGAAAAATCTGATTGTTTAATTGCAGATGTAACAAATCCATCTTTGGGTGTTGGGTATGAGATTGCACATGCAATTAATAAAAATATAAAAGTTTATGCTTTTGTAAAAAAGGGTGTTAACTTATCCTGTATGATAAAAGGAAATAGAGAAATTACACTTATTGAATATGAAAATCTTGAGGACCTTTTAAACCAATTAAAAAAATATTTTTAATGGAAAAGAAACAACCACATTTATGAAGGAAAAATTTGTAGACCGAATTATTCAAATTTCAATTTTAAATTCATAGTATAAGTTGCTGGTTTTATGTATAAACAGTTGATGTTAGGATTAAATAACTTTTTAGTTATAGATTTTGTGACGCAGGGCAACTTATTTAAATTTATCAGTTATAATTTAAATATGGATGATTTATTTTATTATGTTAATTTTATTATAAAAGTTGGGATACTTGTTCTAATTTTTTCTGTTATAAAAATAATTCTAAATGTAATAAAAAAAAGAATATTAAAATTCTATGAAAAAAATGAAATTTATAAAAAAAGAATAACATTAGTTAAGCTATTTTTTTCAATCTCTGACTATGTTCTTATCTTTCTTTTTATATGGTATCTTTTGAAAATCTTTAACATTGACACAACTCCACTTCTTGCAGTAGGTGGTGTTGCAGGAGTTGCGATAGGTTTCGCAGGTCAAACATTTTTTAAAGATGCGATTGCAGGAATTTTTCTAATCTTTGAAAATTACTACTCTGTTGGAGATACTATTGAAATTGATGATATATTAGGAACAGTTGAGGAAATAGGAGTCAGAACGACTATTTTAAGAAATTATGAGGGAAAACTTTTTTATATACCAAATGGTGATATTAGAAAAGTTATCAAGTATGGTTATGGTGATCAATCTGTTTATGTTGAAGTACCTATTTCATATGAATCTGATATTGATAAGGCAAAAGTGGTTATAGAAAAAGTTGGTGAGAATCTTTTAAAGGAAAAAGAAATCCTTGATAATGTCAATATTCTTGGAGTTAATAAGTTTGAAACATCAGGAATGAAAATTCTTGTGAAATTAAAAGTTGATAAAGATAAAAGATGGAGTGCAAGAAGAAAATTCTTAGAAGAGATTAAAAAAGCCTTTGATGAAGAGGGAATTGAAATTCCATATAGTAAAATGATTGTTTTTTTAAATGATAAAGATAAAAATTAATAAAATTCTATATTTTAAAAAATGTACCCATCATATTTAAACTTAGGAAGCAAGGAAATCAAAAAAAGAGCTCTTAAATTATTTAATAGATTATCATATTGTGATATATGCCCGAGAGAGTGTAAAGTGAATAGAATAATGGGTATTAAGGGAGTGTGTGGGGCCGATTTTAGGTTATTCATATCATCATATCATCTTCATTTTGGGGAAGAAAAACCGATATCAGGTTATAATGGTTCAGGTACGATTTTTTTTACAAACTGTTCTTTAAAATGTATGTTCTGTCAGAATTATGAGATAAGTCATCTTGGAGAAGGATATGAAATTTCTATTGAAGAACTTGCTAAAATAATGCTTCTTCTGCAAAATTCAAATGCACACAACATAAATCTTGTTACTCCAACTCACTTTCTTCCTCAAATACTTCTTTCTCTTTCAATTGCTGTTGAAAATGGATTTAAAATTCCAATAGTTTATAACACATCTGGCTATGAAAAAGTTGAAATTTTAAAATATCTTGATGGAATAGTCGATATTTATCTTCCTGATGCAAAATATATGGATAAAGATTTAGCTTTAAGGCTATCTAAGGCAAAAAATTATCCAGAGATAAATGAAAAATGTTTGATTGAAATGAAAAGGCAGATTAAAGATTATGAGTTTGATGATAGAGGAATCATATTAAAAGGTGTTATCATAAGACATCTTATATTACCAGATAATGTAGAAAATTCAAAAAAAGTCCTTAAAATGATTTATGATAACTTTGGAAATGATATTCTAATCTCTCTTATGACACAGTATCATCCCTGTTTTAAAGCTATCAATGATTTACAAATTGGAAGAAATATAAATAAAAAAGAATTCGATGAAATTTATAACTGTTTTAAAGAGCTCGGATTTAGAGACGATTTAGTTCAATTTATTTAACCAGTGTACAGGGTGCCTGACCCCCTGTACACTAAAATGGAGAAAAAATCAAATCAACAAATTTTTCTTTGTCAAATTTTTCAAAACTTTTTAAATCTTCTCCAAATGATATATATAAAAATGGAATTTTATACTTTTCATAAATTGGTATCATAATTCCTGGTTTTATAGTTGAATCTATCTTTGTAATAAAAAATCCTGTTATATCTACAGCTTCTTTGAATTTATCAACTTGAGAATATAAATTCTCGCCTTCTGTAGAATCAAGAACAAGAATTGTTTCTGTTACATTTTCGAAATTTTTTTCAATAACTTTTTTTATTTTTTTCAGCTCCTCCATCAAATTTTTCTTTGAGCTAAGCCTTCCAGCTGTATCAATAAATATTTTTGTATAACCTCTATTTTTGGCATAAGATAGTCCATCAAAAATTACACTCCCAGGATCATCTCCTCTCTTTCCTAAAAAAACCTCAATTCCTGTTCTATCTCCCCAAATTTTCAACTGCTCATTTGCTCCTGTCCTAAATGTATCACCCTGTATAAATAAAACTTTATCTCCTCTTTCTTTAAAAAAATTTCCAAGTTTTGCAATTGATGTTGTTTTTCCACCTCCATTTACACCGGTAAATAGATATGTTGAAATATCATCAATCCTTAAATCTTTTTCACTTCCATTAAGAATATCCAATAAATAATTTTTTACATCCTTTATCCCGCCCTTTTTATAAATCTTTACTATATTCTCTGAAAAGTTAAGTCCAAAGCCTGAAAGAATCAAGAATTCCTCAAAACTTTCTATCTCCTCTTTTTTTATCTTTATAAAATCAAAAAATCTATTGAGATTCATAATAAAAAATATACCACATTCCTCTATTTTCCAATAGTTTAAAGTGAAAATGATAAAAAAGGGTCAGGCCTAAATTTATCATTTTGTTTACAAAAACAGACAGCCTACTTTTGTAAACTTCTAAGAAGTTAGGATTGATGGTATTATTAATTTGATGAAAGAGGTAAGAGAATTTAGAGAGATTGTTTATGGTCCAGTTGATTCTTGGAGATATAAAAAATCTCTTGGCATCAATATTCTTGGCAATGTTAAAAGAATTTGCACCTATTCTTGTATCTACTGTGAATTGGGACCTTTCTCAATAAAAGAGCAAAAAAATTTATATAAATTTGAAAGGGATGTTTTTGTTCAGACTGATTTAATAATTAGTGAATTTAAAAAGTTCTTAGATAAATATTTTGATGTTATCACATTTTCAGGAGCAGGGGAACCAACATTAGCAAAAAATATCAAAGAGGTCCAGAAAGAGATAAAAAATATTGTCCCTGATAAACCAATTATTCTTCTTACAAATTCATCTCTTCTATATCTTGATGAAGCAAGAGAAGATATTTCAAATTTTGATATCATTGATGCTAAAATAGATGCTGTTAGTGAGGAATTTTTAAAAAAAATAAATAGACCTTTTGAGTTTGTTAAAATAGAAAATATTCTTTATGGCATAAAAAAATTAAAAGAGGAGTTTAAA
>JAKPCM010000041.1 GCA_029553255.1 Caldisericota bacterium
GATATTTCAAATTTTGATATCATTGATGCTAAAATAGATGCTGTTAGTGAGGAATTTTTAAAAAAAATAAATAGACCTTTTGAGTTTGTTAAAATAGAAAATATTCTTTATGGCATAAAAAAATTAAAAGAGGAGTTTAAAGGAAAACTCTACATTCAAATTATGATAACAGATATAAATTATAATCATATCGAAAAAATCAGCAAATTTGTAAATGAAATTAAGCCAGATGAGATACATTTAAATACACCAACAAGAGAACCTTGGAAAAAACCTCTTCCACCCCAAAAACTTCTACCTTTAAAAAAATATTTCAAGGATTTAAAAGTTCGCACCCCATATGATTAGTTTTCACACATTTTATGTTAATTTAGGGTCAGGCCTAAATTTAGCATAAAATGTTAAAAAAGGGGCAGGCCTAAATTTATCATTTTAAAGGTTTGTGCTTTGTGTAATTAATTAATCTGTTTCAATAAATCTTCAAACCTATCTAACAAATTTTCATCCAAAATTTTTTCAAATTCTTTCAACCATTTTTTAATATAATTTTTATTGAAATCCCTATTTTTTATCAAAATATTTTTGATATCTTCTAAATCTCTTGGTCTTCCAGAAATTATTTTATGGATAATTAAATCCTCTAATGATGCAAACTTGATTAAATATTTTTCAATTTTCACATTCTTAACTCTTCTTAATGCTTCTTTCTCATAATCTGAAAATGAAAAAATGAAATCCACTCTAAAATCACTTTCTTTATCATAAGTTGGTAAAACATAGGTATCTTTTATAAAATCTTTGAAATTATTTACTAAAGGAGTTAGATTTATTTCATTTACTACTTTTAATAAAATATCATATAAATCAATATCTAAACCTATGGTTATATCAATATCTTTAGTTAATCTTGGTTCTCCATAAATAAGAACAGCTTGTCCACCAATAATCATATAAGGAATTTCATATTTATCTAAAATTTTTGCGATTTTAATTATTAACTTTTCTAATTCCATTTATTGTCCTTGCATATTTTATATCAATTTCTATTCCCTCTAATGTTGGCTTAAATTTATCCAATTTTTTTGAAAATTTATATAGTTCATTTGCAATTTTAAAATTTTTCTTTATATTAACCTTAGAGTTTCTAATTAAATCCTTTTCAAACTCCTCCCATTTCTTTTTATCCTTTATCATATTTAAATTTTATCATATTTTAATCTCTATAATGTTATAATTGGAATATGAAAAAAATTTTTTTAATATTAATTTTATTACTTTTTATTTTATTTACATTTGAAACTTATTCTAAAAGTGAAAAAGTTTTAATTGTACATATTGAGGGAGAAATTGAGCTTGGTCTTTCAAAATATGTTGAAAGAGCATTAAGCGATCTTGATGGTGTAAAAGGGGTAATTTTTGTAGTAGATACATTTGGTGGAGCAGTTGATGCAGCAACTCAAATTAGAGACCAAATTTTAGAGTTAAATTCAAAGGATATCTTAACAATTGGATGGATAAAAGGGAGAGCATGGTCTGCTGGTGCATTAATCACTCTTGCAAATAGAAAAATAGTTTTTTCAAAAGGCGGAAGTATGGGTGCAGCAGAACCAATTCCAGCAGAACCAAAAAATATCTCTGCTCTTAAAGGAGAATTTGAATCAACCTGTGAAGCAAATGGAAGAGATCCTTTAATTGGTGCAGCTATGGTTGATAAAGAAATTGAGATTGAGGGAGTTGTTAAGAAGGGAGAGATTCTTACATTATCAAAAGATATGGCAAAAAAACTTGGATTTTCTGATTTTGAAGCTGATTCAATAGATGAAATTTTAAAAGAGTTCGATCTAACTAATTATGAGCTAATTGACATCAATTTCTCAATACCTGAAAAAATTGCAAGATTCATTACACAGAGTGCAGTTAAAGAAATATTAATTATTGTAGGTTTTCTTGGATTAATAATCGAAGTAACAACGCCTGGATTTGGAGTTCCAGGAGCAATGGGAATAATTTCCCTTGCATTATTTTTCGGAGGGCATATGATTGCAGGAGTAGGAAATTGGCTTTATGTTGTTTTGTTTGTTCTTGGTTTAGTTCTTCTTTTAGTTGAGATATTTTTAATACCAGGTTTTGGTGTAGCAGGTATAGCAGGAATAATACTGATTTTTGTCTCTATTTTTCTTACCCTTGGAGGAGGAGCAAAAGCACTCTATTCAATTGGAATTGTTGCAGTGATTTTACTGATTTTATTTATAATCCTTCTTTTCTTTTTCCCAAAAATTCCTATATGGAAAAAACTTGGACTTAAAGAAAAACTTGAAACTGAAAAAGGTTATACATCCTATACAAAAATTGATGAACTTATTGGAAAAGAGGGGATTGTGATAACAACCTTAAGACCTTCAGGAACAATTGAAATAGACGGGAAAAGGTATGACGCTCTCTCTCTTGGTGAATTTATTGAGAAGGATGAGAAAATAAAAGTAATAAAAGTTGAAGGTGGTAAAATTATTGTAGAAAAAATCTAAAATGAGACAAAGGTGCCTGACACCAAAGTCTCATTTTAAAAATTTAAGGAGGTAACAATGGGTTTAGGACTTTTGCTTACAATTATAATTATCGTCATAGTTTTAATTATACTCTTCACATTCATTCCATTTGGATTATGGATTGCCTCAATAGCAGCAGGTGT
>JAKPCM010000043.1 GCA_029553255.1 Caldisericota bacterium
TTCAACAACAAAAACAGTTTCATAATTTGAGATGAAATTTTTTATTAAATCTTCTGGATATGGATAGGTAAAACCAAGTGAAAGAATATCAAAAGGAAGAGAATATTTATTAACAATATCTAAGACATAATTTGAAGCTACGCCAGAAGTTATTACTCCATATTTTGACATCTTTTCAATTTTATAATTAAAAATAGATTTTTCTACTTCACCTTTTATCAATTTAATTTTGTTTAATAACTCTTTATGTAAAACTTTTGCATTTGCAGGAACTGGTACAAACTTATTTGGGTTTTTATTGAAATACCCTCCTTTTTCTATTTTTTCTATTTTTTCAAAATTAACAACTCCTCTTAAATGTGAAATTCTTGTTGTTGTCCTAAGCATAACTGGTGTTGAATATTTTTCAGAAATATAAAAGCCATATTTTACCATTTTCCTTGCTTCATCAGGATTTCTTGGTTCAAGAATTGGGATATTTGCGAATTTTCCTAAAATTCTGTTATCCTGTTCATTTTGAGATGAAAACATTGATGGATCATCAGCAGTTACAACAATAAAACCACCTATTGTTCCAACATATGCAGATGTCATAAATGAATCCATTGCAACATTAAGTCCAACATGTTTCATAAATGTTATACTTCTAAAACCAGATAAAGATGTGGCAGCAGAAACTTCAAAGGCAACCTTTTCGTTTGTTGAAAATTCAAAATTAATATCAGAAAGTTTACCAATTTTACTCAAAGTATCTCCAATTTCTGATGATGGTGTCCCTGGATATGCTGCAGCAAATTTTCCACCCCCTTCAATAAATCCTCTTACTATCGCCTCATTTCCTAACAGAAAAAGTTTTTTTCCTGGTTCATCAACAACTATTTCTTCAATTTTCATAACTCCTCCTTTTTATTTTATGGTATTGAGTGAAGAGGAATCTCAAAACCCTCTTTATCTTCTTTTTTTACATAAATAGTTCTATCATCAATAAATTTTTCTCCATAAACCTTTTCTCTTTTATTATTTATCAAGACATAAAAAGGCTCTTCAAATATTTTGAAATCATTTTTAAGTTCATCAAGAATTTTTTTAATATCTTTTTTTATTAAACTATCAAGATTATTCTTAAACTCGTCAAAAAAAAGATTAATTATATTATCAAGAAAAAAGAATTTCTTACTTTCAATAAACAAAGAGGTTAATCTATCTAAATATTCATTTGGAAAATCATTGACATTTTGATTTACATTTAATCCAACTCCTATAACTTCACCAAGAAGTTTATCTCCTTTGAAATAACTTTCACTTATAACACCACAAACCTTTTTATTGTTAAGGTAAACATCGTTAGGAATTTTTATTTTTACTTCTTTAAAACCTATTTTTTTCAAAACTTTTCCAATTGAATAAGATGTTAAGATTGGTAAAAAATAGATATAATCTATTGGTTCTACAGAAAATGAAAAATATAAACCGCCTTTTTCTGACAACCATTCATTATTTTTTCTTCCACGCCCCTTTTTTTGGACTTTTGATATAACAAGTTTATTTAATTCGAAATTTTCCATTAAATATTTTTGCGTTGAATCTAACTCATCATAAATAGAAATTTTTAGTTTTTCTATTTTTAAAAGATTTTCATTTATCTCTGAATAAACATCTTTTTTAAAAGAGTAATCCTCTATTTTTTTAATTCCTTTTTTATCAACCTTTTCATATATTTCAGATATTTTGTTTCTATTCAAAGGGTTCACAATAATTTTATCTATTTCATATAAAGGTATTACAACAAAGCCTCTCTCCTCAAAATATTTATGTGGAATAGTTAAATCGCTTCTATTAATTATTCTATCTTCATAAAGAATAATATCTATATCTATTTCTCTTGGTCCCCATTTCATTCCTTCAACTCTTCCTATCTTTTTTTCTATCTCTTTCAAATGTTTTATAAATATTTCTGGTTCTAAATTAGTCTCACATTTTAAAATTATGTTATAAAAGTTATCCTGATTTTTTATTGTACCCCATGGCTCTGTTTCATATAGAGATGATACATCTTTAACTTCAGATATTTCTCTTATCAATTTAATAGCATTTAATATGTTCTCTCTCTTTGGCTCTATATTACTTCCAATGGATAGATAAACTATCATTAAATTTCTCTTATAATAACCTCTTTATAGACATCAGCCATTGATTTTTGTAGTGATATATTATTCATATCACTTTTTAAAGAAGCAAAGAAAGCAAGCTGGATAGAATCATATATATCTTTTCCATTATCAAGGTAATATGTTAAAACACCATCAAATATATCTTTAACTAAACTATCACTAATATCGCCTGGTATTTCTTTTGATAGAATGTTGTAGTATTTATCTTCATAATTAAATATAAGATTATTTTTATTAATATGGATTAAAAAATATTCTGGTTTACTGCCATTATATGATTTAAATCTCTTTATTATTGAGACAAAACTTGAGCCAGTGAGATTATCAAAATCACTTTTGTCTATCCTCGAAATTGTTGGTTCTCCTTCAAGGCCCTCTTTTAAGAAATCATTTTTTGCATCAAGGATAGTTATCTTGTTTTTATCCTTTGCAATTGTTATCAGATGTTTAAAAATATCATAACATACACCATTTGGTGTTCTATCTGTAAAAAGTACAACATTATAATTTTCAACAATTTCTCTAAATTTATCTTCAAAGTTTTTTATATCCACTGGTGAAACGATTGGATCTGATTCAATTATATCTGTTTCAACTCCTCTTTCATCAAAAATTTTTAAATGAAGTGGATTTTCTTCGTCGCTTAAAACATATATAAAATCAACATTTTCTTCTTTTAAAGAATCTCTTATAAATTCACCATTTTTCCCTCCAATTATGCTTAATGTTGTGACATCTCCTCCAATTTTTTTTATAACTCTTGATGCATTTATACCTCTTCCTCCTGCAATTTCATCTTTTACATCAACAATATTTGTTTCACCAAAGTTTAATTTTTTTGTTTCAACACTTAGTTCAACAAATGGGTTTAAAATTACCGATAATACCATATCAAATTTTCTCCTTTTTAAGCAGATTTACTCTTTTTTTCAACTCAAAGATTTTATCTCTAATCCTTGCTGCTTCTTCGAACTCAAGAGTTTCTGCCTTAAGTTGCATTTCTTCTTCAAGCTGAGTAATTAAATATTCTAAATCATCTTTACTCATATATGTTTCACTCTCTTTTACAAACTCTGCTATCTCTTCTTTTTCTTTGTATGGAATATCTATCAAAACTTTAACTGCTTTTCTTATTGATTCTGGTTTTATTCCATGCTCTTCATTGAATCCAATTTGAGCTTTCCTCCTTCTATTAGTTTCATCTATCGCCTTTTTCATTGATTCTGTAACTTCATCTGCATACATTATGACTTTGCCATTAACATTTCTCGCCGCTCTTCCTATTGTTTGAATTAAAGATGTGTGCGATCTTAAAAATCCTTCTTTATCTGCATCAAGAATAGCAACAAGAGTTACCTCTGGAAGATCGAGCCCTTCTCTTAAAAGGTTAATTCCAACAAGACAATCAAAATCTCCTTTTCTTAAATCTTTTATTATTTCTGCTCTTTTTAATGTTTCAATATCTGAATGTAGATATCTCACCCTTATTCCTCTTTCATAGAGATATGTTGTTAAATCTTCTGCAATTCTTTTTGTAAGAGTAGTTACAAGAACTCTTTCATTTTTTTCAACTCTCTGATTTATCTCATTTATTAAATCTTCTATCTGTCCTTTAGAACTTCTTACTTCAACTAATGG
>JAKPCM010000018.1 GCA_029553255.1 Caldisericota bacterium
ATTTTTTTGGGGTGATATAACAAAAGAAGAGGATGTTAAAAATGCTCTAAAAGATATTGATTTAGTCGTTCATCTTGCTTTTATAATCCCTAAAATATCATCAACTGGAATTGATATAGAAAAAGCCCCAAAAATAGCTGAGAAAATAAATGTTCAAGGGACAAAAAATTTGATAGAAACAATGGAAAGTTTAGATAAACCAAATAAAATAATCTTCACATCGACAGTTCATGTGTATGGAATAACTCAGCATCTTAAGCCACCACTTAAAGTTACTGACGAGGTTCATCCAAATGAAATATATTCATACCATAAAGTTTTGTGTGAAGAGATGATAAAAAAATCAAATTTAAAATATTTAATATTGAGGCTTGGTGCATCAATAACTTTTGATTTAAAAATAGAAAATTTTATCAATGGACTTTTTGATGTTCCATTGAATAATAGAATTGAGTTTGTTCACTCAAAGGATATTGCTTTGAGTATTGTGAATGCAATAAAAAGAGATGACTTATGGGGAAAGATATTAAACATTGGAGGAGGAAAAAAATGTCAATATTACTATAAAGATATGGTTTCTAAAATTCTTAATGAAATAGGGATAGGGATGCCACCAGAAGAACTTTTTACAAAAAATTATTTTGCAGTTGACTGGCTGGATACAGAAGAAAGTGAGAAACTCCTAAATTATCAAAAAAGGGGCTTAGATGATTATATTAAAGATTTGAAAAAAGAGCTTGGATTAAGAATATTATTTATTAGATTATTTAAGCCTTTTATAAGATCATATATAAATTATAGTTTACAGAAAAGTTTACAAAAATAGAGTGTCTACTTTTGTAAACTTGAAGAGCGCGAATTTTTTTCTTTGATTAATTCAGCAATAATACTTATAGCAATTTCATCTGGAGTGATTGCACTTATATCAATTCCTATGGGTGAATGAATTTTTTCAATCTTTTCATCAGGAAAACCCTCGCTTTTTAGTTTCTCTTTAAACTCTTTAGCTTTATTTTTACTTCCAATAAGTCCAAGATAAAAAGGAAATCTCTCTTTTTTCAAAATTTCTTTAACAACCCTAAAATCAATTGCATGCTCTCTTGATACTATAACAACAAAATCTCTTTCTTTAATATCGAGTTTTTTTGAAAATTCAACCATATCCTCTTTTATTATATTTGCATCAGGAAATTTTTCACTTTTTGCAAATTCTTCTCTATCGTCGACTATGAAAATTTTAAATGGAAAACTTTTTAAAAAATTATAAAGTGAATATCCAATATGCCCTGCACCAAAAATATAAATTCTATCTTTAACACCAATCACATCAATAAAAGCGACAACACTTCCACCGCAACTCATCCCTATATCTATTAAATCCTTAGAAAACATTCTTGGTTTCCCCTCTTCAATTGCTTTTAATGCCTCTTTAGTTAAAATAAATTCAAGAGCCCCTCCTCCAACTGTTCCTATGGTTTCTCCATTTTCTTTTACAATCATTTTAAAACCAGGCTTTCCTGGTGAAGAACCTGGTGCATCAACTATAGAAACGAGAGAAAAAATTTCTCCTCTATCAAGTAACTCTTTTCCAAAATTAAATATCTCTGAGTTATGCATTGTGTGCCTCCTTTTCTCTTATATAATCTTCATAAGTATCTATATCTTTTATAACATCTTCATCATCAGTTTCAAAATCAAAAACTAAATTTTTGTTTCTCGCATCATAAATTATATCTCTTAAAGCGTCTTTTTCTGGATCCAAAGAGAGAATTTTTTCTTTGAACTTTAATGTGATAAAAGTCGGATGACCCCTTTCACCTTTATAACAAGAAACAATAATTGGATAATCTCCAACTTTAATCCTTTCAATAAATTTTTCGACATTTTCTTTTTTTATAAAAGGTTGATCACCTAAAAAAATAATAAAACCAGAATAATCATTTGGAATTTTTTTTACTGCTTCTTGAATTGAGGTTAACATTCCCTTTTTATAATTTTCATTAAAAATTACCTCAAATTTCTCTGTCAAATGAGTTTTTATATTTTCTAAAATTTTTTCTTTCTCATGTCCTAAAACAATATATATTTTATCAAGGTCTGTATCTTTCAAAGTATCAATTATACTCTCTAATATTGTTGAATTTTTCCAAGGAAGAAGTTGCTTTATTTTACCAATTCTCTTACCTTCTCCACTTGCTATTACTATACCTGAAATTTTCATTTTAACTCCTTCAAAATCTTCTTAAATATTTAAAAATATAATTTTTCTGATTATAAAGATAATTATCATTAAAAATCTTAATAATTTTCACCTACAAAAACCTTTATTTTTTTACCATCAATTTTAAAATGTTTTGTTGTTCCATCGACAAGATCACCATCTGCCTGAGTTGTGATATTTTCTTTAAAATTTATTTTAATATCTTTTGTTCTTATGTGTTCAACCACATCTAATTTCATATGAGTCCCGCCAAAATAAACTCTTGGAAAATTAAAAAATAATTTTAACTTGGTCATGTTATGGAATATTATTATATCTAATAATCCATCTTCCATATTTGAATAAGGTGAAATCTGCATCCCACCACCAGCAAACTTTCCATTCGCAATAGTTATTAAATATGCTTTTATATTCCTAATTTTACCTTCAACTTCAACTACAAATTCAGGAACTTTCCATTTTATAAGTACTTCTAAAAAAGCAAATAAATATGAAAGAACACCAAACCCTTTATATTTAGTATTAGCGACTTTTGCAACTTCAGCATCAAGACCAACTCCACAAAAATTAACAAATCTTTCATCATTTAATTTCGGATGATCTATTTCAATAGTTTTACTATTTTTTAAAATTAATTTCAAAGCATCTAATGGATTTTTAGGTAATTTCAATGTTCTTGGCAAATCTCTTCCTCTACCTGCTGGAATTATTCCCAATGAAACATCTTTATCTTCAATACCATCTGCAACTTCTCTTGTTGTTCCATCTCCGCCAACTGAAATCAATACTTTGTAACCCCTTTTAACAACATCTTTTGCTATTTCTGTTGCATGTTTAGGGTACTCTGTGATTTTATAATCAAATTTAACCTTTTCACTATTGAGATAATTCTCAATTTTTTGCCAAACCTTTAATCCTTTACCTAAACCCGCAACTGGATTTACGATAAAAAAATAGTTCATAAAAAACCTCCATTTTAATCCTTTTTAAAAACTTTTTCACCTTCAATGTATGTCGAAATTAACTCACCTTTAAAAGATAATGGATCATCTGTAAAAGTTACAAAATCTGCAAATTTACCAACAGATAAACTTCCTATATTATTTTCCATCTCAACGCTTTTAGCAGGATTTATTGTATAAGATTTAAATGCTTCTTTAATGTCAATTGCTTCACTTTTGAAGAATTCTTTCCCAGAAATTTCTCTATTAACTGCTACATTAATTCCTCTTAATGGATCTGGATTTTCAATAGGAGCGTCTGATCCAAAAATCAATGTAGCTCCATTCTGGATTAAACTTTTAAATGGATATGTATATTTTCCTCTTTTTCCTAAAAACGTCTCAATTTTATCTATATCAAGTATTATATGTGATGGTTGAACAGATAAAAATGTCTTTTTATTTTTCAAAATATTTAAAAAATTTTCAGAAACAATCTGAGAATGTTCTATCCTATTTAACTTATTTCTTCCCTTTTTTGTAATGATTTTTAAAACTATTTCATTCGCTCTATCTCCTATAGAATGAATCCATACATAAATTCCATTTTTATTAGCTTCATTAACAATTTCATCGAGCTCTTTCTCATCAAAATATTTAACTCCAAAATTGTTCTTTTCATCTTCAAAGCTTTCTTTCATATATGCTGTTTTTGAACCTAATGAACCATCCATAAATATTTTTAGTCCACAAATTTTTAAGAAATTATTTCCAAATCCAGATCTTATTCCAATAGAAATTGCTTCTTTTAATTTGTTCAATGGTATTGAATTCATTATTCTTAAATTGAATTTATTTTTTATAAGATGTGTAAGGATATCTCCATCCATATTACATATTGCTGTTATTCCATATGATTGAATTTTTTTTATTCCCTCTTTCAAAATTTCATCTATATTTTGTTTTTCCTTGAAATGCTCAATAACATAATCAGATGCTCTTTCCCTTAAAATTCCTGTTAAATCACCATTTTCATCTTTTTCTACTTTTGAGCCTTTAATTTTGGATATTTCATCTATATTAATTTCATTCAATACTTTTGAATTAACCCAGACAGAGTGTCCATCTCTTCTTTTTAAAATTACATATCTATCTTTAAAAATTTTATCAAGAAATTTTTTATTTGGTTTAACTCTCCATTTTTCATCATCCCATCCAAATCCATATATAATATTATCTTTTATTTTATAATCTCTCAATTTTATTATTAAATCATTAAAATTATCTATATTTGATAAATTTAATTCAAAAAGCGACTTTGAATAAAGATAAAGATGAAGATGCGAATCAAAAAAACCAGGTGTTGAATATGATTTTTTTAAATTAATCTTTTCATATTTTTCTTGTAAAACTATATCTTCATCTCCAATATAAATTATCTTTCCATTGTCTACTAAAAGATTTTTATTTATATTGAAATTTTCATCGTAAATTTTCCCATTAAAAAATAATTTTTTCATTTTAAATTACATAAACAATATAGAAAATAAAATATATTAAAACAGTTATGAAAATAGATTTTTTAAGGTTAAGAGCACTTATATATCTGATTCCAATTATAGTATATAAAATAAGAAGGGCCCTTGGTAAATATGTAAAATAAAAGATTGTTTTATATAGAAAGCTAAATGATTCCTTGTAAGCAAAAAGAATTATTAAACTATATAGATAATTAGAAACAAAGTTTTTATTGATAAGAATTATCAATGCAAAAACTATATAAGATGGTAAAAAAATTGATAATGAATCTGATAGAGATAAGATAAAATTTCTTTCAATACCATACATCTTTAAAAAAACTTTTAGGAATAGAGCTAAAAAAATCAAAAAAATAAAATTGAAAAGAATTTGAATGATTGAGCCATAGAAAAATTCCTTTGAATTCGAAATATTTTTTATAGAAAAAATTAAAATAGTTGTTAATAATATATAAAATACTAATAAAATAATAAATTTATTTTTATTTTTCAAGTTTAAAAAAAACTTTTTTGGATTTATAAAAAGGTAAATAAAATCCATATAAAAAATATATCAGATTTTATAAAAATAAAAAAGGCTCCGAGAAATCGGAGCCTTAAATAAGAAACTCTTATTAATATTCTGGCATAGGAGGTGGTGCTGGTTTTTCTTTTTCAGGTATCTCTGTTATTGAAGCTTCAGTCGTTAAAAGCAAGGAGGCAATGGATTCAGCATTTTGAAGAGCAGAACGAGTAACTTTAGCAGGATCAATTATCCCTGCATCTAATAGATTTTCAATTTTATGACTCTCTGCATTATAACCAATATTAACTGGGCTCTCTTTTATCTTTTCGACAATCATAACTCCTTTTTCTCCAGCATTATCTACTATTTGTCTTAGCGGTGATTCAAGGGCTTTTTTAATAATATTCACTCCTGCATTATAATCAACTTCATTATTTTTTAGTGAGTCAAGTACTTTTTGGGCATTTATATATATAACTCCACCACCAGGAACAATTCCCTCTTCAACTGCTGCTTTTGTAGCTGCAACCGCATCTTCAACTCTATGCTTTCTCTCTTTCATCTCTGTTTCTGTTGCCGCTCCAACTTTAATAATTGCTACTCCACCAGAAAGTTTTGCAAGTCTTTCTTGAAGTTTTTCTTTATCATAATCTGATTTTGTCTCTTCTATCTGTTTTTTGATTTGTGCAATTCTTGCTTCGATTTCTTTCTTTTCTCCCTTTCCACCAACAAGGGTTGTATTATCTTTATCAACCTTTACTTTATCTGCTCTACCAAGCATATCAAGTGTTACATTTTCAAACTTTATTCCTAAATCCTGAGAGATAACTTCTCCACCAGTTAATACTGCAATATCCATAAGCATTTCTTTTCTTCTATCACCAAATCCTGGTGCTTTAACACCACAACACTGGAATGTTCCTCTTACTTTGTTAACTACGAGAGTTGCCAGTGCTTCACCTTCAATATCTTCTGCTATTACAAGGAAAGGCCTTCCTGTTTGAACAATTTTCTCAAGAAGTGGTAAAAATTCTTGAATTCCTGAAATCTTTTTGTCTGTTATCACAATATATGGTTCTTTAAGTTCAACTTCCATTTTCTCTGGATCGGTTATAAAATAAGGAGATATATAGCCTCTATCAAACTGCATTCCTTCTACAAGATCAACTTTAATTTCAAGACCTTGCCACTCTTCCACAGTTATTACTCCATCTTTTCCAACTTTATCCATGGCATTTGCAATTGCTTCTCCTATCTTTGGATCTTTTGAAGATACTGTTGCAACTTCTGCTATTCTCTTTTTCTCATCAACCTTCATTGAAACTTTTTTAATATAACTTACAACCTCATTAACTGCATCATCCATTCCTTTTTTAAGAAGAACTGGATTTGCTCCTGCAGATATAAGTTTTAGTCCTTCATGTATCATTTCCTGAGCAAGAACAGTTGCTGTTGTTGTCCCGTCTCCTGCTACATCATTTGTTTTTGATGCAACTTCTTTGAGAAGTTGAGCACCTAAATTCTCAAATGGATCTTTTAATTCAATCTCCTTTGTAATAGAAACGCCATCATCTGATACAATAGGAGATCCAAACTTTCTCTCGAGAACAACATGTCTTGCTGTTGGACCAAGAGTCACCTTAACTGTCTCTGCAACAGCATCAACTCCTTTAAGGAGTTTTTTTCTTGCATCTTCACTATAAAGAATTTCTTTTGCTGCCATATCTTACCTCCTTATTTTTACTCAAGAACAGATAAAATATCCCTATCAGATAAAATTAAATATTCCTTATCATCGATTTTTATTTCTGTTCCTGCGTATTTTGAATAAATAACAATATCCCCCTCTTTTATTTCCATTGGACTTCTCTGTCCGTTGTCTAAAATTTTGCCTGGACCTACTGCGATTACTTTACCCCTTTGTGGTTTCTCTTTAGCAGTATCAGGTAAAACAATACCTGATTTTGTTTTTTCTTCTTCTTTTTCTGGTTCAACAATTATTTTGTCTCCTATTGGTTTAAGCTTCATATATTCACCTCCTATTTAGCACTTTAAATTAAAGAGTGCTAATTTCTAATAAAAAATTATAAGTTGAAATTAATTTTTGTCAAGTGGTTTGTTATTGCAAGGCAATATTATATGGAATAATAATGTAATTTTCTATAAAATAGAGATTTGAAATATAGTTAGAGAATTTATAATAAGTTATGTAAAAACAGTAAATGAGATTCATTAATGAATGGCTAAGACAATTCAAATATTTTATTAAAGTAAAGATTTGAAAATAAAAAAATAAAAAATAAAAAAAGGAATATTTTTAAATAAGATAAGATAAAGATTCATAAGACGAAAAAAGTTTAAAAGAAAAGATTATTTATTTCAGAATTAAGATAAATGATTCTGATAGTAAAATGGTTAAAATCCTGTTTTGATTTGATAGAGATAGGAAATATCATTTAAACATTTTGTTATTAAAGCCAATTGATTCAAGAAGAAGTTTTTTCGATGTTTCTTTATAAATTTTCGAAATAGTACCAATGCTTGAAAAAATATAATAATTATCAATTAGAATTTTTGGATTTTTTGGGAGAAGTATCCTCTCATCATTGATATTTTTATAAATTTCCTTTAAATAACTTTTCATTGATGAAATTTGTGTTAATACACCTCCAGTTCCAACAACATATTTAATTCCTCTCAAATCTTTCCCATAAATTGCTTTTAATTTTCCTGAAGGAGTATATAGAAATCTTACCTCTCCAACATGTCTTAGAAGTGATGTTTTAATACACATTTCTGCAAGTTTTTTTATTATAAATATTTCATTTTTAGTTTTTGGAATAGGTTTCAAATACTTTAAATATTTTTTGATTTTTTCAACCTCTAATTCATCAAAAAGATTAACTACATTTTTGTGTGATACATAAACTCCAAGGTCTCCCTCTACAGTCCTTTTTGCAATTGGTTCTGGGTATATAACAATAGAATCTTTTTCTATTTTACCTTCTGTGACAGAGTGGACATCTGTTGTCGCACCACCAACATCAAATCCCATAACATCACCAATCTCATCATAAAGAAGTATAAAAGCATTCATAACAGCACCAGGTGTAGGAATTATTTCTCCTTCTACATAATTTTTTATTTTTTCCATCCCTGGAGCATGAATTATGTGTTCCTCAAAAACCTTTTGAATAATTTTTCTTACTGGTTCAATATTCAGTTTATCAATTTCAGGATAAACATTTTCAGTTATATAAATTTTAAAACTTTTCTCTTCAAAGATATTTTTGATCTCCTCTTGTATTGCTTTATTTCCTGCATAAATTATTGGAGGTTTACAATTTAAAGTTGAAAGTCTTTTAGCATTTTCAATAATCATATTACTTTCACCATAATCAACTCCACCTGAAAGAAGTATTATATTAGGTTTAATTTCCTCAATTTTTTCTAAATCATATTTACTGATAATTCCAGAAGTTACAAGTTTTGTTATTGCACCTGCACCAAGAGCAGCCTCTTTTGCAGCTTTTGCTGTCATTTCTGGAACAAGACCATGAACAGTCATCTTTAATCCTCCAGCGGCGGATGAGTTTCCATACATATGTGACCATGTTAATTTTTCTATATTAAGTTTATTTTTTAAATCCTCTATTGCATTTCTTAGTCCAATAGTTATATCTCCTTCTTTTATTGTTGTAGAAGATATCCCTTTTCCAAGATAGACTGGATTTTTCTTTCTAAGATTGTTAAATGCTGAAACTTTTGTGATAGTTGATCCAATTTCAACCACGAGGACATCAATCTTCATGAAAAAAATTATAACATAATAAATTTACCCTTTTTTTTCAAAATAATGTAAAATTAATTTATGAAAAAAGGATTTTGCCTTGTGAGTTGCTTATTTAGATTATTCGTTTTTATTGTAATTCTTATCATCATTATTTTTTTAGTTAAAAGTTGCGTAAAAATAGTTTTTTAAATGTTAATCATAAGATGTTCAAAATGTAAAAATAAACTTTTTAAATATGAAAAAATTGGAAAAGGTAAACTCCTTCATCTCTGGAAAAAAAGAATCAAGAAAGAATATTCAATAATAAAAAGTAATAAAAATATTTATTGTGAATGTGGAAATTTAATTGGAGTTGACGAAGGAATATATATTAAGCTTAAAAAAAGTAGTATAACATATAGTGGAGAAATAATTAAATAAATTTGATAAAATAGTGTAAATTGTTTTGAAAGGAGATTATATGAAAAAAAGATTTTTCCTACTGATTCTTTTACCAATCTTGATGGTTTCTATAAACATTAAAAATTTATATGCAAAAGATTATTCTATTCCAAATGTAAAAATTGATGTAACAATAAATAAAGATGGAAGTGCCTATTTTGTTGAGGAAAGAAGTTATTCTTTTCAAGGGACCTTTTCATTTGGATATTATGACTTACCAAAAACTGGCTATGAATCTTTAGAAGAATTTTTAGTTTATGAAGGAGATACTCTTTATAAGGAAGAGCAAACAAAAAATCTTAATACCTATTATATTGAAGATACTGGAAATAATTACAGAGTGAATTTTTTCTATAGTGCTACAGATGAAACAAAAACATTCAAATTTATATATAAATTAAAAGGAGTAACAAAAGTTTATGAAGATTATGGGGAATTTTATTGGAAACTTCAGGGGACAGGATGGGATAAAAAAATTGGACTATTTGAATCAACAATAAGACTTTTAACACCTGTTTCAATAGACGATTATTATGTCTGGGCTCATGGTCCTCTATGGGGCAATATTGAGAAGGTTGATGATAAAACAATTTATTTGAAAGTTGACGATGTTCCAGAATATACTTTTGTTGAAGCAAGAATTTTAATTCCATCAACCTATTTTACTGAAGCAAAGAAATTATCTGGAAATATTAAGGATAATGTCATAAAAGAGGAGACAAAATGGGCACGAGATTCAAATGTAAAAAGAGTTTTAACATCAATTTTATATTGGTTCCCAATTGTAATTTTTGCTCTATTACTTTTCTATATTTTTTATCTTTATAATAAATATGGAAAAGAGTATAAAGTTCCAAAAGAATATGATTATATTAGAGAACCACCGAGTGATATAAAACCAGCTGTTTTAGGTCACCTTTTAACTTTCGGTTCTTTTAATGATACATTTTTAAAAGCAACAATTATGGATTTGATACATAGAGGAATAATTAATGTTGAAAAAGATCCAAATTCAAAAAATGACTATATTTTTACATTAAATAAAAAAAATGACGAGCTTCAAGGATTTGAGAAAATCCTTGTTGATAAAATTCTTTTTGACATAAGCGATTCTTTTACAGTTAAAGAACTAAATAAAAAAATTAAAAAAAATCAAGAACACTATTATTATATTTTTGAGGATTTCAAAAATGAGATTAAAGAGGAATCAAAAAACTATGACTTTTTTGATAAAAAAAGTGAGGGAAAAAGTAATTTTGCAAGGGGATTAGGTTTTTTTATTCCAATAGCAGGTATAATTTTAACTGTTATCACAAGAAATTTGTTATTTTTATTATTATTGATTCTTGCTCCAATATATTTAATTGTTGGTTCATCTGCACTTAAAAGAAGATCTTACAAAGGAAAAGAGGAGTTCGATAAATGGATGGCACTGAAAAATTTCCTTAATGATTTTTCAAATTTAAAAGAATATGGTCCAAAATCAATTGTTGTATGGGAGAAATATTTAATTTATGGCACAATTCTTGGAGTAGCAAAGACTGTTTTAAAAGCATTGAAAATTGTATTCCCTCAAATTGAAGATATTGAAAATAGTAGATTAATACCAATAGCAGTGGGTACTTCATTTGCAAATTTTGATCTTAGTTTTAATTCACTGAATAATGCTATATCAAGAGCTGTTTCAGCAACATCATCAGCATATAAAACTTCAAGAAGTTCTTGGAGTTCTGGCGGTGGAGGTGGGGGAGGATTTTCTGGTGGTGGTGGTGGAGGTGGTGGTGGTTCTGGTGGAGGTATGGGTTAAATTAAATTTTTAATTATTTGGAAATATTATTGTAATTTTTTTAAGAGCATCATCCCATAATACTTTTGAATCAACTGATTCAGCGATAAATCTAATAGGCACCATAACTCTTCCTGGTTTTACTAATATTGGTGGTGAATCCATAAAATATTCTTTATAATTTATAAAATAGTTCTTTTTATCAACCCACATTAAAACATTTTTATCATAGAGAGTGAAAGATATACTTTTTTCTTTTTCATCATAAAATATATTTCCACCAAGTGCTTCTGTTATAAATCTAATTGGAACATAGGTTCTCCCATTTAGAATAAATGGAGCTATATCAATTTCTTTCTCTTCACCATTTATATATATTTTTTTACTATTAATAAAAAACTCAACAACTTTTCTTTCAACTTTATAAATTGTTCTTAATAGAAGAGTTCTATTTTTTGCTAAATCAATCGCTTCAATATTTAGTTTATTAATACCATTATTCAAAGGCAGTTCTATTTCAAAATCTCCTTCATTAAAAAATCCATAGTTTATATTATTAATATAAATATTCACCTTTTCTTTAATTAAACCCTTTAAAACAATATTGTTCTCGACTGTTTTGTAAACATTAGGGATATCTATATTTACTTCTGGAGGTGTAAGATCGCAAACTATTTTTAAAAAACAATCCTTTGAATTTCTAAATTTATCTATTGCAGTAAATTTAATTTCATTCAATCCCTCTTTAAGAGAAACATCTATAAAAAATTTTCCATTTTCATCAATTTTAATTTCATTATCATTAAAATAGATCTTAGCATCTTTTTCAGTTTTTCCAGAAATTTGTATATTATTTTTATTTGTAATGAAATTATCTTCAACATTAAATTTTATTTCAGGTGGTGTGGTATCTTTTATAAATTTAAATTTAATTAAAATTTCTTTTACATCGCCCTTCCCAATTAGTTTAATTATAAATTCGTAATCCTTATCAAATTCAAAATTTTCTGTTTTTATAAAACCACCAATTTTTTCTTTTCCTGAAAATTCATATTTTGATAAAATCACATTTTCATCCGCCTCAATCTTACCTTGTCCCTCAACTTCAAATTCAAAATTTATATAATCTTGATAATTAATTTCTCCGAAATCAATGACAGCTGGATTTACATTAATTTCACCAAGGTTTATTGAAATTTCATTTTTTTCTCCATTTTTAATCTTTACTTTTACTCTTTTCCCCTGAACAGAAATTGTGTAATCTCCTTCTGTTAGGAAGTAATTAAAAATTCCAGGTTTTTGGGTTTTTCTTTTCAAATTTTTTTCAACAATAAAGATATCTCCATCATATGGATTTCCATCTTTATCAGTAATATTTAAAGATAGAAGACCCAATTTATCAACATAATTCATAGCAACAAAAAATATTCCTTTTGTTTGTTCCCAAGTTGGTTCAATGAGTTCAGGTGGGGGATCAAAAAATTCCTGAGATGAATTTAATTCAACTGTATATGAAAGACTTCCAAGCTCTCCATAAACGAAATCAGCTAAATCACCACTTGTTAGATAAAGCCCACTTGATTGCATTGGATAGTAATCATAAGGTCCTGGATAATCATTATCGTTTGGTGGGCCAGTTGTTTTAGCCATTTCAATCGCAATTTCTTCAAGAATGTCTTTATCAGGAGGAGGGTCAGATGTATATCCCCATGGATAAATAATGATTTCTGCAAATGAGTGATAGGAGAGAGTTATAGCTGGAGGATTTTCATAAACTAATTCTCTTATTGCTTGACATTCAAGTTCAGAAAATGGAGATTTTCCTCTATAAATTTCAGATGAAGGAACCGAAGATGAGCCATCTGATATTCCCCATTTGTATCCATAATTCCTATTTATATCAACTCCTCTGCTTCCATCATAATTTACAACTCTATTTTTTCTCCACATTCTATCATAATTTATCGTGTATTCAAATCCGTCTGGATTTATAACAGGAATGATTAAAATTTCAAAATTGTCTATCCAATTTTTAACTTTTTCATCTTTATCATAATTTGTTAAGAGATAATCAATAATTTTCATTACCATTTCAACACTCATCCATTCTCTTGCGTGATGGCATCCAACTATCAAAATTGTTGGTTTATAAGTTTCACTATTTTTACCAATTTTTAAAAGATAAATATCTCTTAATTCAGCTGTTTTTCCAATTGAAGTAAGTTTGACTATCTCTTTATAATTCTCTTCATATAATTTCAATTTCTCTTTTACAGATTCAAAAGTATTATATCCATCGCTTTCTTCTCTTATTGTTCTTATGAATGTATATGGAACATTTATATTACCACTTCCATTCCATAGATAAAGATATCCATCTTTTGATTCTTTTATAAGTTCAAGAGAACCATTCTCAACCTTTTCTTTTAAAAGAACTAAAGAATAGGTTGTCTTTCCTTTAACTAAAGATATTATTGGAATTATTGAAATGATTAAAAATATGAGTATTATCTTTTTTATATTTTTCATCTTCATATATTATTTAAAAAATTAAATATTTCATTTAAATCAGGGAGTTCTCTTATTGGGTATATTTTAATAAAAATTATCTTACCGCTTTCATCAATTATTATATTTGCTCTTTCAGAGAAACCATCTTTTTCTCGAAAAATTCCGTAAAGTTTAGCAACATCTCCATGAGGCCAAAAATCAGAAAGAATTTTTAATTTTTTTAAATTTAAACTATCTGCCCATGCTTTTTTACAAGGAACAGAATCTACACTGATTCCAAAAGGAACAACATTCAGTTTTTCAAATTTTTCAAAATTGTTGTCACAATCTTTCATCTGTTCAGCACATATTGATGTCCAAGCAAGAGGATGAAAAGAGAGGAGCACCTTTTTTCCTTTTAATTTTGAGAGTGAAACATTATCACCATTTTGATCTTTCAAGGTAAAATCTATCGCCTTATCATTTATCTTTAAAATTTTTGTTTTCAAAATTCACCTCCAGATTCGACTTTATTTTTAATTTTATCATAAATGAAATTTCTATTTTGAAACCTTTTTTTAAAATTTTAGTTTATATAATCAAGGATTCATAAATGGTTAGGTTAAAAAAGTTTTAATAGAAGATCTAACCTAAAGGAGGTTAAGATGAGAAAGAAGTTACTTATAGTTTTAGTGTTTTTGTTTTTATCCTCTTTACTATTTGGAGGATATATGGTGATAAAAGCTAAAAATTCTCAAAATGGTGATTTTGATTATAAAATTAAAAAGGGTGAAGAGTTTATAATTAATCTTGATGAGAATGTAACAACTGGTCATTCATGGAACTATAAAATTGATAATGAAAAAATAGTTAAACTTTTAGAAGATGAACATATTGAACCCTCTACAAAATTAATAGGTGCATCAGGAAGCCATAAATTTGTTTTTTTAGGTGAGAAAAAAGGCGAAGCTACAATTACTTTTAAGTATTTTAGAGTTTGGGAAGGTGAAGAGAGTTCAGTTGAAATGAAAGAGTTTAAAATCAAGGTTTATTGATTTTTAATATTGCTTCTATCCTTTCAAGTGGAGGGGGGTGGTTATATTTAAATTTTGAAAAAAGTGGATGTGGGTTTAAATTTGAAAGATTCATCTTAGCAAGTTTTTTTAAAGATTCAATCATACTATCTTTATTAGTAATTTCTACAGCATATTTATCTGCCTCAAACTCGAACTTTCTACTTATCGAGTTTACTATTAACTCGAAAAAAGGTGAAAAAGAAGAGATAAAAATAAAAGTATAAACATAAGGTAAATCAATACATAATGCACATGCATAAAAAGAATTAATTAAAGCACTATTTTTTAGAAAATCTAAAAGAAACATTAAAAAGAAAACAAGAATGCTTGAAAGAAGAAAGGATTTAACTATGTGACCTTTTTTATAATGTCCCAATTCATGAGAAAAGATGGATGAAATTTCATCCTCTGTATGATTGTTTATCAATGTATCAAAAAATACAATTTTTTTTGTCTTACCTATTCCTGAGAAAAAAGCATTTGTATGTGAAGATCTTGATGATGCATTTATAACATATATATTTTCAAATTTAGAATTCGTTTTTTTAATTATGTCTTC
>JAKPCM010000062.1 GCA_029553255.1 Caldisericota bacterium
CGATGAAAAGAATAATTATTCTTGAAGTTATGGGAAGAGAGGCTGGTTGGGTTGCTCTATTTACAGGTCTTGCGGGTTGTGCTGATATAACTTTAATTCCAGAAGAGGGACTTGATGAAGATGAATTTATAAAAAAAGTTAAGAAAGTATTTACTGAAAAAGAGTATGCTGTTGTATGTGTTTCTGAAGGTGTTGAAATTGTTGAAAAAGAGGGAGTTGAGGTTGATGCTTTTGGACATAAACTTTTGCAGGAAAAAGGAGTTGGTAATTTTATTGGAAAATTGATAAAGGATAAACTTGGAATAAATACAAGAGTTGCTCAGATTGGTCATATTCAAAGAGGTGGTCCACCTACATTATTTGATAGAATATTGACAATAAGACTTGGGGTTAAGTCAGTAGAGATGGTAAAAGAAAAAGAATTTGGAAAAATGGCAACTTTGATTAATGGAAAAATAGATTCTATTCCTTTAAAAGAGGTTCTTGGAAAAACTAAGAATGTTGATAGTTATTGGATAGATTTAAAGAGCGTTTTTGAACCATAATGAAATTTTTTAGCTCTTTAAGATTCCAGGTTGTTATTTCGTTTTTCATTCTTGTTGTTTTAGCAACATTTTTTTTAGGTTCACTTTTAATAAAACAAACAGAGGCAAACCTCTTGAATGTTGAAAATGAAAAATTAACAACAATTGCAAAACAACTTGCTCTTGCATATGATAGAGTAATTGAAAAGTTGCCAACAATGGCAGAAACACTAAAAATTGATTACGATAAAGTCAAAAGTTTTTATCTTGATATATCACTTGAAGATTACACTTCACCAGTTCACGAACAAAATCCGGAATTTGGTGTTGGTTATTTTATTTATGGAGAGTCATTCAATAGGCCAGTTGCGTTTTATGAATCTGAATCACCTTTATCTGAAAAAACAAGAGTGGTTCTACCTTTATATGAAAGAGGAGAAGAAGTCGGTTATGTCTGGATTGAAGAGCCGAAGGACATCGTATATTCAAAAATTAATGAACTAAAACAAACGCAGAGAAATATAATAATTTATGTTGTTATAATATCAGGCCTTTTTTCTCTCTACATATCAACTATGTTTGTAAGAAAAGTAACAGTTGTGAAAAAAGGTTTGGAAAATTTAAAATCTGATTTAACTTATAAACTTCCAAAAATGTCTGGGGAGTTGGGAGAGATAAGTTATGCAATAAATGATTTATCACAAACTCTTTATACTACAAGAAGTAATTCTGAAAAAGTATTAGAGTCAATAAACTCTGGTGTTATGGTTTTATCAAAGGATGGGATTATTAAAGATATCAATAGAGCAGTTGAAGAACTTTTTGAAATAAAAAGAAGAGATGTTTTAAATAAAAGATTTTTAGATTTTCCTATTTTAAAAGAACTCTTATCTGATATTAATATAAAAGATAATATTAAGGAGAAAAGAATCAAAATAGGTAAATCTGAAAAAATTTTCAATATAAAATCTTCACCATTCAACAGCGAAGAGATATTGATAACAATAGATGATGTTACAGAAGAGGTTAAACTTCTCGAAGAAAAAAGAAAAACTGAGGCACTTAAAACTTTAGGAATTTTTACAACTGGTGTTGCACATGAGATTAGGAATCCATTAACATCAATAAAAGGTTTTACACAGATTCTTGAAAAAAGATTAGAATCAAAAGACGAAGAAATGAAGTATATATCTACTATTCTTTCAGAGATAAAGAGACTTGAAGATATTGTTAAAGATCTTTTAACCTATGGAAGGCCATCGCCCCCAAATAAAATCCAATCTAATTTATCAAATGTAATAAAAGATTCTATCTCTCTTTTATCAGATAAGTTAAAAGAAAAGAATATAAAGGTTGAGTATGATACATCATTTGATCCAAAGTTTAATTTTGATCCTAAACAGATGGAACAGGTTGCATTAAATTTAATTATGAATGCCATTGATAGTTCAGATTATGGTAGTAAAATAATTGTAAGAATGAAAAAATACGAAGAGGGTATTTTATTAGAAATAAAAGATTTTGGTTTTGGAATTAAGGAGGAGGATAAAGAAAAAATTTTTACTCCATTTTTTACAACAAAGGAGAGGGGGACAGGGCTTGGGCTTTCAATTTCACAAAAAATTGTAGAGATGCATAATGGTCGCATCTGGTTTACATCAAGTAGTGAAGGAACATCTTTTTTTGTGTATTTACCTATATTATAATGATATAATAGTTTTATGAGTATAGATAAGAAGAATAAAGTAACAATATTAATAGTAGATGATGAAGAAAATATTTTAAATTTTCTTGAGGAGGCGTTAAAGGAGGATTACTTAATAATAAAAGGTAAAAATGGAAAAGAGGCAATAAAAAAAGTTCAAGAGTTTTATCCAGATGTTGTATTGATGGATTATAAAATGCCTGGTATGGATGGAATGGAGGCTTTTCTAAAAATCAAGGAGATTGATAAAGATATACCTGTGATTCTTATGACTGCTTATGGTACATCACAAATAGCAATTCAAGCAATGAAAGAGGGTGCGTATGATTATGTTACAAAACCCCTTGATATCGAAGAGATAAAGGTGACTATTAGTAAAGCAATAGAATTAAAAAAATTATCTGAAAAAATTAAAACAAAGAACAATTTACATGAAAGAGAATTTGTAATTGAGGGATTAATTGGGAAATCACAAAATATGCAGGATGTTTATAAGCTCATTGGTAAGGCCTCATCTTCAGATGTTACTGTTCTTATTTTGGGTGAAAGTGGAACAGGTAAAGAACTTGTTGCTAAATCTATCTATATGAATTCAGAAAGAAGAGATAAACCATATATAACAGTTAATTGTGCTGCAATTCCAGAAGGACTTCTTGAATCAGAACTTTTTGGTCATGAAAAAGGTGCCTTCACTGATGCAAAGGAAAGACACATTGGAAAATTTGAACAGGCAAAAGATGGAACAATCTTTTTAGATGAAATTGGAGATATGAGTTTACAACTTCAGGCAAAAATTTTAAGGGTTTTACAGGAAAAATGTTTTGAAAGGGTTGGTGGAACTGAATCAATTTTTACAAATGCAAGGATTATTGCAGCAACAAATAAAGATTTAAATAAACTTGTGAATGAAAAAAAATTTAGGGAGGATTTATATTATAGATTAAATGTTTTTTCAATAACACTTCCACCTTTAAGAGATAGAAAAGAGGACATCCCAGATCTTATTGAATATTTTATTTTTAAATATTCACATAAATATCAAAAAATGATTACAGGTATTGCTCCAGATGCAATAGAAATTTTAAATAATTACTCTTGGCCTGGAAATGTGAGAGAACTTGAAAATGCTATTGCACATGCAGTTGTTGTATCTCATGGTCAAATTATTTTAAAAGAACATCTCCCGCAAAATATAACAGGGAACAAAATTAAAATAGAGGAATCTAAAGATATAATCGGTGAAGATAAAGGAGTTGTACCTTTGAATGATTTAATTGCTAAAGTGGAAAAAGATATGATTGTTAAAGCATTAAAGTCAACTAATGGTAATAAAAGTAAAGCAGCAAGACTTCTTGGAATTTCAAGAAAGTCTTTATTTAATAAAATAAGGGATTATAATATAAACATAGAAAATATAG
>JAKPCM010000068.1 GCA_029553255.1 Caldisericota bacterium
AATTTATATTGATGATTCATCAGATATTTCTATTCTTGAAATAAGAACAAAAGCAAGAAGATTGAAAAATACAAAAAATCTCGGAATGATAGTTGTTGATTATTTACAACTTATGCATCTTAAGACAAAAGTAGAAAATAGGGTTCAGGAGATTTCAGAACTGACAAGAGGCTTTAAAAAACTTGCAAGAGAGCTTGAAATACCTGTTCTTGTAATTTCTCAACTTTCAAGAGCAATAGAAAAAAGAGAAAGCAAAAAACCAATGCTTTCAGATTTAAGAGAAAGTGGCAGTATAGAGCAAGATGCAGATGTTGTTATGTTTTTAAACAGAGAAGATGATGATATTGGTAAAGATGTATCAACAGTTGAACTCATAGTTGCCAAAAATAGAAATGGTCCTCTTGGAAAAATGAACCTCAAATTTTTAAAAAATTTTGCTAAATTTTCAGAAATTGAATATAGAGAAGAAGAAGGAGATGAGGATTCATTTTAAAAATCAATAAATACCATATAAATTCCAAGAATCTAAAGAGTATTTATTTGATGAAAGATTATTTGCATTAGCTAACTCTTCTTCTGATAAATCTTTTATTTCAGAATTGATATCAAAATATTCTATAAAATTTTTAATTAAAATATCCTCCAACTCTTCAATTTCCAAATCTTTTTTAATCTCTTTTAATGAAATAAATCCTGAATTATCTGAGAGTTTAAAAATATTATTTACTATCTTATAATCAATTGTGAAAGGAATTGAACCCTGCTGTAAAATTCCCTCCTTCTTTCTTCTTTGCGCAGAACCAATTATTTTTTTCCCATCAACTGATACTTCATAATAGTTTTGAGATGAAAAGCAGAAACCATTTGCTTTTCCAGATTTTTTTGTTAATTCTGCATTTATACCAAGTTCCTTTAATGAATTAATAAAAATATTAGAAATTATTTTATAGGAATCAATAACATTGAGATTATATATTGAATGTGTTGATGGAATGATAATTGAATATGTCAGTTCATCACTATGGTAAACTCCCTTTCCACCTGTTGGTCTTCTGACAATTGGTATATTTTTTTCTTTTATAAAATCAATATTCAACTCTTCAATTTTTTGAAAAATTCCAATAGATATTGAGGGTCTATCCCATCCAAAAAATCTCAATATTATGGTTTTATCATCATTGTTTAAAAACAGAAATTCGTCAATAGACATATTTAAATATGATGAAAAATTTTTTTTCTTAATTATTCTTAATTTAAAATCCATATTTAAATAAAAATTTTATCAAGACCTAAATCAACAATTTCTTTTTCTATTTGTTCATATTTAACTGGAAAAGGATAATTATAAATTGCTCCAGTTGGTCTTTCGTTATAAAAAGGTCTATTACAATTAGGACATCCTCTTGTATTAAAGGGGTTTAATTTTATAATTTTATCTAAATTAAATTTAGGGAAAGCAATTAACTCTCCGTTATTTTTAAATTTAAAATCCTTTATATTGTATCCTAACTCAATTAATTTAGTTCCTATTTGAATTTTTCTATATCTGATAATTTTAGGAGGAAGACTTTTTTCTAAATAACTACCTTTAACTGGAGTAAATGCAAATAAACCAACATTTATCTTGTTTGTTATCAAAAGTTTATAAAGATTCAAAATTTCAAAATCTGTTTCATTCAATCCAACGATAATATGGGTTGAAATTTTACCTTCATATGTTTTTCCAGTTTTAAGAATAAAATTAATTTTCTTAAAAAAATCACCACCTCTTAAAAATTCATAATTTTTTTCAGTTGCAACATCGATTGGAATTCCAACTCTATCAACTCCATTTGAAAAAAGTTCTTTAATTAATTCATCATTTTCAGAATTTATTGAAACCGATACCTTAAATTTATCACCTATCTCTTTTAAAATTCTTGTGTATATTTTTTTTGAAAATCTATTGTTA
>JAKPCM010000078.1 GCA_029553255.1 Caldisericota bacterium
AATTTATAAATAATCTTGATGAAAATATAACAACTGGTTATTCATGGAACTATAAAATTGATAATGAAGAAGTAGTTAAGTTTTTAAAAGATGAACATATTGAACTCTCTACAAAATTAATAGGTGCATCAGGTGAACATAAATATGTTTTTTCAGGCGAGAAAAAAGGCGAAGCTACAATTACTTTTAAGTATTATAGAGTTTGGGAAGATGAAGAGAGTTCGGTTGATATGAAAGAGTTTAAAATTAAGGTTTGTTGATTTTTAATATTGCTTCTATTCTGTCGAGTGGTGGAGGGTGGTTGTACTTAAATTTTGAAAACAGTGGATGTGGATTTAAATTTGAAAGATTCGTCTTAGCAAGTTTTTCTAAAGATTCAATCATACTCTCTTTATTTGTAAGGTTAACAGCATATCTATCAGATTCGAACTCAAACTTTCTACTTATTGAATTTTCTATTAACTCGAAAAAAGGTGAAAAAGAAGAGATAAAAATAAAAGTATAAACAAAAGGCAAATCGATACACATTGCACATGCATAAAAAGAATTAATTAAAGCACTATTTTCTAAAAAATCTAAAAGAAACATTATAAGGAAAACAATAAAACTTGAAAGAAGGAAGGATTTAACTATATGACCTTTTTTATAATGTCCTAATTCATGAGAAAAGATAGATGAAATTTCATCCTCTGTATGATTTTTTATCAATGTATCAAAAAATACAATTTTTTTTGTCTTACCTATTCCTGAGAAAAAAGCATTTGTATGTGAAGATCTTGATGATGCATTTATAACATATATATTTTCAAATTTAGAATTCGTTTTTTTAATTATGTCTTCAATTTTTTTTCTTAAGCTATCATCACTGAGTTTTTCAAATTTATAAAAAAGTGGAAGCAATAAAGTTGGATAAATGATATTAATTAAAAAAATAACTAAAATTATGAAAATAGAGAGAGATAGCCACCAGTAGTTACCTCCAATAAAGAATAATAGGTTGAAAAACCCAAAAAGGATAAGAAAACCAAAAACAATAGAAATTATGATAGTTTTAATTTTATCAGATAGATATAATTTTAAATTGATTTTGCTAAAGCCATATCTTTTTTCAAGATAAAAAGAGTTATATATATCAAAAGGAAGATCGCTTAAAAAATAGAGTATACCTAAAAGGAAGAAAAATATAATTACTTGTGTAAATCCTGAATTGAATATTTTAAAACTATTGCTTGAAGAATATGCAACATTTATTGCTGTTTTTTCAAATAAAGGAAAAAGATATATAAGACCAATTACAGTGATTACTGTTTTAAAGATTGTTTCAATAATAATAAAATTTGTTTTATCTTTTAAATAATTTTTACTTTTTTTAAATTCTTCCTCGCTTATTGTCTCTTTAAAAATATCGGGTACTTTATTTTCTTTCAAAGAATGTTTTAAATTAAGATAATATAAAAATATTTCCCATCCTCTTGATAGTAAAAAAACTAAAAGATAAATTATTTTATACAAATTTGTCATTGTTCTCTTCTTTTCCTTCTGTTACATCAGTAATCCAGTTAAGATATTTATCAAAACCTGCTATTTCAAAGTATACTATTTCAGGAGTTACATAAGGATGAATTTTAATAATTAGTTCCTCAAGTTTTTTATATAAATTCTTTTTTGTTTTTATTAAAATTAACCACTCTTTTGATTCTTCAATCTTTCCTCTCCAGAAATATGTACTCTGAATTGGTCCAACAAGTTGTACACAGGCTCCTAATTTCTTATCAATTATTAATTTTGACATTCTCTTTCCTTTGTCAATATCATCAATTGTTGATAACACAATAATAAATTTATCATCCATTTCAATACCCTCCTTCATAAAATATTATACTCTTTCTTTAGACATTATTACAAAAATTTTGTTGCCTTCCTAAAATGTTATTTAGGTGTTTGACACCAAATTAATATTTTAATTGGTGAAGTTTTTACTGTAATACTATTTCATTGAAAAAAATTTATAAGATGTTATAATTTAAAACTAATTTATGAAAACTATTAATTTAAGGAGGAATAGATTTTATGGAAATTATACAGGAAAAAGACAGAAAGATCATCAAAGAGAGATTTGATGAGAGCTTAAAAGATGAAGTTAGAATTTTGTTCTTTAAAAAAAGTGGTGTAGGAGTTTGGACTCCAGATGTTACAGAAGATACAGAGTGTAAATATTGTAAAGAAGCAGAAGAAATTTATACAGAGATAGCATCTATTTCAAATTTAATTAAACTTGAAATTTATGAACTTGGTAAAGAT
>JAKPCM010000104.1 GCA_029553255.1 Caldisericota bacterium
GGTGTTGCAAAAACCGCAACAACTTTAATTTTTTTCTCTTCAGTTGGTTTTTCTTCTGGTTTGGCACATCCATTTAAAACAACTAACCCTACTAACATTAAAAAAAGCAAAATTGTAATGCCTTTTTTCATATCCACCTCCTGATGGATTATTTAATTTTATTATAATAATAATTTTAATTTAATTTTTTATGTTGTCAACTTTTAACTTTATTGTTATTACAAAATAATATATTATCGAATTCTTTATCGAGTTAAGATTTAGGAAACTATATCTTTTCTGAAACCATAGGACATTCTGGATCTGGCAGAAAATAGTCTTTATAATAAAAATAAGATATTAAATGGCATCCTCCTTTACAAAGAGACAAGCCATAACAGGAAATACAGGGCTCTTTTTCAAAATTTCTTAGTTTAATAAATGTATCATCACTATCCCAAACTTTATCTAAATTTTCAAAGTAAGAGATTTTTTGCGGTAAAAATGAGCAAGGGTGAACAAAACCTTTTTCATCAATAGAAATAAGATAATCTCCAGCGCTACATCCCAAACAAGCAAGATTTTCTAAATTCTTTTTATTAGGTTTATGATACAAAGTATGAGGGAGAAAAGAGCAATCAATTTCAATAGGAATATCATATTTTAATGAGAGATCTATACATAAAGGGATTAATTCTACATTTTGTTTTTTTGTTAGTTTTAATTCATCATAATTTTTTATTCCTCTACCATAAGGCTTTAACCTTAAGATTAAAATAGAATCTCCTCCATTATCCTTTACTATTTTTACAAACTCTGGAAGATTTTCATAATTTAATCTCGTTATTACAAAATTTGCTCCGCTTCTTACGCCTATCTTATTCAATTTTTTGAATTTTGGTAAGAGAGAGTTTATTTCTCCATCTCTTCCTAAATTTCCACTATTTATATCAAGACTTATATTTACCCTTTGAAAAACTTTTAACCTATTTATATTTTCATCATCTATAAGTGAACCATTTGTTGTAAGTGATGGTAATACTTCTAAATTATCAGCATATTCTGCGAGTTCAAAAATATATTTGTATGTTAAAGGTTCACCACCTCCAAAAGCTATTCTAAAAACACCTATATCTCTTAATTTATCAATAACTTTCTTTCCTAATTCAAAAGGTAGTTCTTCGCCATCAATTTTTGAAGATGAGTAACAAAAAGAACATTTAAAATTACATTTTTTTGTTAAATCTAAATGAACTTCAACTGGTGCTGTAAGATAGTTGGTTTCTTCCTCCCAAATTTTATCACCATAGAACCCCCTCTCTTTCATAAAATTTCTATCGACATAAATAAGATATGGTGGTTCCTTAAGTGATATTATTGCTCCAAAAGATTCAAATCTATACCTCATCTTTTAACTTGTAAAAGATAAAAATTATTGTCATAAATATTATAAAAAATAATTCTATCTTTTGATTTTCCAACAATATAATTCTCTTCAGAAAGGTATTTTTCTAACACTTTTCCATCTTTTAAATCAATAACATAAACTCCATATGGAGTATTTAAATAACAATTATCCAAAAGTGATAAAACATAAGAATCTGTTGGAATTTCTATTTTAAAAATTTCTTTTTTATCTTTAAGATTATACAGATATAATTCTCTTTTAAATTGTATCAAAATTAAATCTTTATCTTCATTATAATAATATGTCATATTTACATTATATGGGCCAAAAGAAATTTCATCATCAAAAGCATAATCATAGAACCTTAGATATATTTGAGCTGCTCCATTTCTTACTCCTTCATAAACAAAAATCCTATTTTTAAACAGTTCAATCAAATCAATGTTTCCTTTTAATTCTACATTTTTAATTAAATTTCCATTTTCATCATATATTTCTAAAACATTTCTATACTCTCCTGCTTCTAAGAGAAATTTATTATCAAGAGAGTAAACTGAAAAAATTTCACCATTTTCTTTTTTTTCTATTATTTTTTCAACATTTCCTTCTTTGTCAAGAAGATAGAACAGATAGTCACCATAATCTTTATTAATTAGAAGAAATATTTTATTTTTTCCTATTGCTCCTCCATATACTTCTAAAAGAGATATATTTTTAAAAAATATCTTACTGTTTTTTTCTAAATCATAAAGATATACTCCATTATTAGTTGCAAATAATAAAAGGTTATCTTTAAAATCCAATAGACGAGGAATAGGCCAGTTTACATCAGGGACCTCTTCATAAAATTCAAAAATTTTCTTAATATTCTCATCATAAACAAAAATAGAATGTTTATCTTCTTTATTTCCACAAACAATCATTTTTCCATTTTTAAAATAATATTGCACATATGTACCATCAACAGGAACCTCTAAGGTTTTAAAATCTTTTAAATTATTCAAGTCAAAGATATAAAATTTAGCATTTTTTTCTACTTTTCCAGGTTCATAACATTGTATGTAAATTTTATTATCTATGAATTCTATATTATAACATTGTCCCTCGAGTTTTGTTTCAAAATATTTCTCAAGATAAAAAATGGGTGCCTCAATATCTTCTCTCTTTTTCTTACTTTCCTCTAATCTTTTTTGAATATTCGATTTTATATTTATAATTGATTTATCAATATCTTCATAAAAGGATACAAATAATATAGACACAATAAGAATAGTAGTTATCTCAACAATAAGAATTTTATGGATTCTTTTCATTTTTTTCTTTTAATTTTTTGAACTCATTATCAATTTTTTTTCCTATAAATCCTGATAAAGAAGTTACAACAATGCCACCAAATAGAAATAGAAGAGTAAGAGCAACAACACCATGACCACTTGAGTTTGGATTCGGATTTAGTTTTATTTTAAGAATCTTCCCCTTCATTTTTTCCTCCAAATATTAATATTGTATTAATAATTGAGCTAACTCCATAAATTATTGTTGGTAAAAAGAAAAATGCACTTGGTTCCCAAGACATTGGATCTTTTGAATATAATTTCAAAAAAATTAATAAAAAATAGATAAAAAGAAGAAGAGGTAAAAGAAATGAAGTTTTAATTTTGGGATTGATACTTTTAACTAAAATACCAAAAGAAACTGAAAACCATATAGGAACAATCAATAACATAAAAATATAATAAAAAAGAAGGGGAGGAGCTAAAATTGCTAAACCATAAGGTATCACTATAATCATAATAATAGTTATGCCTAATGCTATCAATAAATATTTCCAAATTAAATTTAAAAAGAGTTTTTTCATTTCCTCTCTATAATTATAAAATAGAATTAAATTTATTCATTATTTTTTATAACAAATTGATAAAAAATACTATACATGGTGACAGGCACCTTGTGCACTAAAAAAAATGCTATAAATGACTTTAATTAAAATTTAGAAGTTCCCTACAATTTGTTTTAAATCATTTACAAGATTTTTAAATTCTAACCTTATTAATCCTAATTTTGCTTCATTAGTTAAAATTCCCAATAGAGCTATATTTTGAGAGATATTATAAATAAATATATAGCCCTCATTTCCTCTTGCAAATATCTCCTCAAATTCACCTTTTTTAAAATCCTCGATTGCTCTTTCTCCAAGCATTACTAATGAAGCAGAAAGAGCTGCAATTTTTTCTTCTTCTTCCATAGAAAGTGTCGAAGAAATTGGCAAACCATCTTTGCTTATTAGAATTAAAGATTCAACAGTTTTGTCATTTTCCATAAGTTTATTAAACTTTTCTTTTATAAGATTAACATCTTGTATCATTTAACCCTCCTTTAAGGTTTTTTTTTATTTTAACATATTTGATTCATATTTAAAACTATCTCTTAACTCCTTATAAAGTGGAAATTCCTCACATAAACTCTTTACCTCTTTTTTTACGCTTTCTTGAATAGATCCATCAGATGGATTTTTTAAAACCTTAGCAATTAATTTTCCTATAATTTCCATTTCCTCTTCTCCCATACCTCTTGTTGTTAATGCTGGAGTTCCAAGTCTTATTCCACTTGAAATAAAAGGTTTTTCAGGATCATAAGGAATTGTATTTTTATTAACTGTTATATTGACTCTACCTAATAAATTTTCAGCATCTTTACCAGTGATTTTAAATGGTCTTAAATCTACAAGCATAAGGTGAGTATCTGTTCCATCTGATACCAATCTTGCTCCTTCATTTTTTAATGTTTCAGCTAATTTTTTAGAATTTTTAACAATTTTTTGTTGGTAAGTTTTGAATTCCTCACTCATTGCTTCTTTAAAGCATACAGCCTTTGCAGCAATTACATGCATAAGTGGACCACCTTGTATTCCAGGAAAAACATTTTTATCAAGATCTTTTTTATAAATCTCTTTTGTCAAAATAAATGCCCCTCTTGGTCCTCTTAAAGTTTTGTGAGTTGTTGAAGTAACAAAATCTGCAGAATTTACTGGTGATGGATGTAAACCTGTAGCAACAAGACCAGCAATATGAGCAATATCTGCCATCAAATAGGAATTACTCTCATTTGCTATTTCTCTGAATTTTTCAAAATCAATCTTCCTTGGATATGCAGAATAACCTGTAACGATAACTTTTGGCTTTTCTTTCAAAGCAAGTTCTCTTACCAAATTAAAATCAATTGTCTCACCATCCTTGTTTACTCCATAATAAACAACTCTAAAAAATCTTCCTGAAAAAGAGACAGGACTTCCATGCGATAGATGACCTCCATGCGAAAGTTCCATAGAAAGAATAGTATCTCCTGGATTTAAAACTGTAAAATATACAGCCATATTTGCTTGTGTACCAGAATGTGGTTGAACATTTGCATGTTCTGCATTAAAAAGTTTTTTTGCTCTATCTATTGCAAGTTGTTCTGCAACATCAACAAATTCACAACCTCCATAATATCTTTTTCCTGGATATCCCTCAGCATATTTATTTGTTAAAGGAGAACCAAGAGCAGAAAGTACTGCGGGGCTAACAAAATTTTCTGAAGCAATAAGTTCAAGATTGTTATGCTGTCTTTCTATCTCATTGTATATTGCTAAAAAAACTTCTGGATCTGTTTTTCTTAAGTTTTCTATCATTTATACCTCCTCTTTAACCTTCTTTATTATTTTATAACAAAATTAAATAATTTTAGTTTAAAAATTTTTATCTATTTTCTTGTTAAAATAATAATGTGAGAAAAAAGTTTATCGATATTGTAAAGAATATAGATTATCCATATACTTCAGCAATTGTGAACAATGAAAGAATTGGTTTTCTTGATGAAGTTGAAGAAAATAGTAAATATGAATTAATAAAAATAGATGATATGGAGGGTATGAGAACATATGAAAGGACACTTACATTCCTTATATCATATATTTTTAATGAATTCTATAATTTGAAAATAGAGATAAAGCACTCTTTTGGAGATGCTATATATGCAGAAGTTCAGGGAAAAAATAATATTGAAGAGATAATTCCTAAAATTAAAGAAGAGATGAATAATTTAATCAAAAAAGATATTACAATAAAAAAATTAACTTTAAGGAAAGAAGAGGCAAGTGATTTACTTTTTAAAGCAAACAGTAATTATGAACCTAAACTAATAAAATATCTATCAAAAGACACTCTTAATCTTTATTCAATTAATAATTATTATTCATATTTTTTGGGACCTCTTCTGCCAAAAACAGGTATGATAAAAGTATTTGATATAACACCTTTTAAGAGTGGATTTTTAATTATTCTTCCTGACAAAAAAAATTTTTATAAATTAGGAAAAATAAATAAAAGTAAAAAATTATTTTCTACTTTTGAAGAATCCAAAAAATGGGCATGTTCACTTGGAATAAAATATGCTGGAGATTTGAATGAAAAGATTGTAAAAAATGAAATAATAGAACTAATTCTTGCCCAAGAGGCACTTCATGAAAAAAAGATTTCTGAAATTAGTGAAATGATTAAGGAAAAAAATTCTAAACTGATACTTATTTCTGGCCCTACATCTTCGGGCAAAACAACTTTAAATAAAAAATTAAAAATTTATTTAAAAGTTTTAGGATTCAATTCAATATCAATATCCACTGATGATTATTTTTTTGATAGAGATAAAACTCCAAAAAGAGAAAATGGAGAGCCAGATTATGAATCTATAAATGCAATTGACCTTAATCTATTGCAAAAACACTTAGATTTATTAATTGATAACCAAAGTATAGATTTACCAAAATTTAATTTTGCCACAGGGAAGCAAGAGATTGGGGAAAAGATAATACCTCAAAAAAATAGTATAATAATCATTGAAGGTTTACATTCAATTAATCCTGTATTGACAGAGAGAATCAAAGACTCATTAAAATTTAAAATATATATAAGCCCTCTAACTCAGATAAATTTTGATAATCTTAATAGAATTCCAACTCGTGATGTTAGATTGATAAGAAGAATTGTTCGTGATAATGTTTTTAGAAAAATAACTCCAAAAGAAACAATCAAAAAATGGTCAGATGTGATAGCGGGAGAGGAAAAAAATATATTTCCATTTCAAGACGAGGTTGATATAATGTTTAACTCATCTCTTTTTTATGAGCTTCCAGTATTAAAATTTTTTGCTGAAAAGGATCTGATGAGTATAGAAAATATTGATAAGGAATATTATAAGGCATCAATATTGATTAATTTTTTGCAACATTTTACAAGTTTATCAGATGATTATGTACCATCAACATCAATCTTAAGAGAATTTATCGGTGGTGGTCTTATTGATGCTCAATAATATCTTTTTTATGAAGTTTTTTGTAATAACTTTTTGCAAATCTATGTGCCTCATCTCTTACTCTTTGAAAAAGTTGTAATACATTTGAATCTTTAGGAAGAATAATTTCTTTATCAAAATCTTCGTAAAAAAGGGTTTCAAACTCTTTTGCTAATGCAATAAATTTGTATGGTAAAATTAGTTCTTCTTTAACTTTTAAAGCTACATTTAATTGTCCCCTACCGCCATCTATTAAAATAAGATCTGGTTCCCATGGAAACTCTTTATCATTTTTATGTAAGAATCTTCTAATGAAGACCTCTTTTAACATAGCATAATCATCTGGTTTATGGGTTAAATTTATTTTAAATTTTCTATAATATTCCTTTTTTTCTTTACCATTATAGAAAACAACAAGTGAACCAACTGCATATTTACCAGAGATATTCGATATATCATATCCTTCAATATATTCAGGAACTTTTTGTAAATTTAACAGCCCTTTAATTTCTCTAAGCGTCTCTTTATCTTTTGAAAAGTATATTTTTTGAAAATGCTCTTTTGCATTTTCTTCTGCGAGTTTCAAAACATCTTTTTCAAAGCCACTTTTAGGTATTTTCAATTTCAAATTTTTCTTAAACTTTTCTTTCAAAAATGTTAATAGTTCATAATCATTTTCTAATTTATAATTAATAAAAATTGTGTCTGGAATATCAGTTTTTTTTGAATAAAACTCAGATATAAAAGATATTAAAATTTCAGATTCACTACCTTCTCCAACTAATTCATAAGGTTTCTCAAAAACTAATCTACCTCCTCTAATCTCCATAAATTCAATTAAACTTAGATTTTTTTCTTTATAAAGATAAACCACATCAAAAGACTTATTCTGATTTGTTATAACTCTCTGATCATAAAAAACTTTATCAATTGATCTTATAATATCTCTTGTAACAGCTGCTTTTTCAAAATTTAAATTATTTACACTCTTTTGCATATCTTTTAATAAGGAATCTTTTAATTTTTTATAACTGTTTTTTATTAAAAGAATAAAATCATTAACTGATTTTAAATAATTTTCTTTAGAAATATTATTTATACAAGGCGCAGAACATTCTCCTAAATCATAATAGATACATTTTTTATCAGGTAATTTTTTCTCACATTTTCTAATTTTAAACAATTTTCTTCCTAAAGAGACAACTCTTCTCAAAGATTTCACATCAACAAAAGGTCCAAAATAGATAGAGTTATCTTTCTTTAATTTTCTTGTTATCTGTATATATGGATATTCATCCATAACTATTTTTAAATATGGATATGATTTGTCATCTTTCAACCTTATGTTGAATTTTGGTTTATATTTTTTGATAAGATTTGATTCTAAAAGAAGAGCTTCTTCTGGAGAAGATGTCATAATATAATCGAATGATTCTATATTATTTCTTAGGATCTCATCCTTTGGAAATGTTACATTTTTTAAACTAATATAACTACTCAATCTATCTTTTAAAGAGGTTGCTTTTCCTACATAAATTACCTCTCCTTGTTTATCATAAAAAATATAAACCCCGGGTTTTTCTGGAACTTTGGTTAAATCTTCTTTCCACTTCATAATTACATTTTTCATTGTATTATAAATTTATGAAAAAAGTAGTGGTAATTTTTGGTCCAACAGGAGTTAAAAAAAGTGAAATTGGAGTTTTGCTTTCAAAGGAAATTAATGGAGAAATAATCTCCTTCGATGCCTATCAAATATATAAATATATGGATATAGGAACAAATAAAATAAGAAAAGAGGATATGGATAATATCCCTCACCACTTAATTGATATAGTTATGCCTAATGAAACTTTCTCTGCTGGATTATTTAAAGAATTCGCTGAAAAAGAAATAGAAGAAGTTTTGAAAAGGGATAAAATCCCAGTTTTAGTTGGTGGAACAGGTCTTTATATGAGAACACTTCTTTATTATGAACCACCAAAAAAAGATGAGAAGATAAGAGAAATTTTAAATAAAAAATTAGAAGAAGATGGATTAGAGGTATTATACAATGAATTATTAAAAATTGACCCTTTTTATGCAAATAAAATAAATAAAAATGATAAAAAAAGAATAATGAGAGCACTCGAAGTTTATTATATCTATAAAAAACCATTCTCAGGTTTCTTAAAAGAAGAGGAAAGATATGATTCAATTAAGTTTGGTATTATTATGGAAAGAAAAATTCTTTATAAAAACTTAGAAGATAGAATTGAAAAAATGTTTCAAAATGGATTTATTGAAGAGGTTAAGTTTATAAAAGAAAAATTTGGCTTTTCTCCTACATCAATAAAAGCAATTGGATATGAAACAATACTGCAATACATAAACGGTGATGTCAACCTTGAAGATTGTAAAAAAATAATATTAAAAAAAACAAAAGATTATGCAAGAAGGCAGATAATATGGTTAAGAAAAGAAAAAGATATGATAATTATAGATAGAACCAATAAAGATGATAAAATGGTACTAAATGAGATTAGAGAGACTATAAAAGAGAGATGGAAGATTTAATTAAAAATGTAGAAAAAGAAATTAAATCAAAATTTGAGGAAATAGAGAGAATTGGAGAGAAAAATTTTATTAAAGTTCTGAACTCTTTCAGAAAAAATAGTGTAGTTGAAAGTGATTTTTTTGATTCAACAGGATATGGGTTCAATGATGTTGGAAGAGAAAAACTTGAAAAAGTTTTTGCAGAAATATTTGATAGCGAAGATAGTTTAGTTAGATCACAAATAGCATCTGGAAGTCATGCTATTTCAATTGTTTTCTTTTCTTTATTAAAACCAGGCGACGAATTAATCAGTATTACTGGTGAACCATATGATACAATTCAAAGAATAATTGGTACAAAAAAATCTCCACTTTCTTTAAAAGATTTAGAAATAAGTTATAAAGAATTTAATATTATAGAAAATGACATTGATTTTAGAAAAATCATTAATGATAAGACAAAAATGGTTTTTATTCAAAAATCTATTGGTTATGGCAAAAGAAAAAAAACTTTATTAAATAGTGAGATAAAAGAATATATTGATGAAATAAAAAATATAAAAGAAGATACTATTGTTTTTGTTGATAATTGTTATGGTGAATTTGTAGAAGAAAATGAGCCAACATCTGGTGGAGCAGACATTATCGCAGGTTCATTAACTAAAAATCCTGGAGGAGGGATTGTTCCATTTGGAGGATATATAGCAGGTAAAAAAAATTTAATTGAAAAATGTTCTTCACTTTTATCATCACCTGGAATAGGTAAATATGGTGGAGCTCAAATCAGTTTTAAAAGATTAGCATTTATGGGTCTTTTTTTAGCACCACATTTTGTAAAAGAAACTTTAAAAGGTATAATTTTTACTTCAAAACTTTTATCACATTATAATTTTTGTGTTTTTCCAGAATGGTTTGAAAAAAGGGGAGATATAATATTAGGAATTGAATTTAAAAATAAGAATGATTTAATAAAATTTGCGCAATCAATACAAAAATATTCTCCTGTTGATTCAAATGCGGTTCTTGAACCATTAAAAGAAGATTTTTATAATTATGAAGTAATAATGGCAGGGGGAACATTTACTCAAGGTTCATCAATTGAGTTGTCTTTTGATGCACCAATTAAGGAACCTTACATTGGCTATTTACAAGGAGGGATGATGTATGAATATATAAAATATGTTATTATTAAAATAGTAGAAGAATCTAAAATGGTTTAATAATGGGAAATTCAACTATTGAAACTAAAAAAAGATTTTTACTTTATAAATTTTTAATCATCATTATTCTATTTTTATATTTTTTTAATATTTATTCTATTGAAAGTCAAAATCTGAAAAGAATAATTACTATTTTGAGTTTTTGTTCTGTTTATTCTCTAATTTTTTATATATTTATTCAACAACTCTCAAAATCATTTTTTTGTGATTTATTAGAAAGTCTATTGGATACAATATCAATAACTTTTTTATTGAATTTATCAGGAGGTTTAAACAACATATTAATTTTATTATACCCTATTTCAATTATTAGATTTATTGACAATAACAAACTTTTAATTATCAATTTTGTTTTATCTACTTTATCATTACTATTTTTATCAATTTTACAAAAAATTTTTATTTTACCAACTTTCTTTACAGTTTTTATTTTAATTTTTATATTTTGTTTTTATTTTAAAAGAAAAGAAAATTATGAATTAAGAAAAAATGAACCTAACTCTTTTGAAAGAAAACTTAATGAGATATATAACCTATCAGAGGTATTAATTAAATCTAATGATTTAGATGATCTTCTTAATGAAGTGTCGAATTTCTTAAACAAATTTTTTAATTTTGAAAATGTTTTTTTCTATCTTTTAGATGAAACTAAAGAAAATTTAATTTTAAGAGGGACTATCAATAAGAGAAAAGAGGAAATTGGTTTTAGAAAAATTAAGATTGGCACAGGAGTAGCATCAATTCCTTTTGAAACAAAAAATTGGTTTTATGTTGATGATGTAAATAAAAATGATAGATATATTAAAGTTTATGATAATGTAAAATCTGAGTTTGTATATCCGATAAAAATAAAAGAAGAAATAGTTGGAATTATGGGTATTGAAAGTGAAAGAAGTTTAAATGAAGATGAAAAGAAAATTTTAATAACAATTGGAAATATGATAAATATTTCTATTGAAAAACTAACTTCAATATCTGAAACAAAAAAGAAAATGGACTTTATTTCTCTTATAAATCAAATTTCAACTTATCTTGTCTCTTCTCTTGATTTGAATGAAGTAACTAAAAAAATTGTCGAAATATTAACTGAACATCTTTCTTATGATTATATAGGAATTTTATTGAAATTTGATAATAAATTAAAAGTAATTTATTCAATAGGTTTTAAAACACCAGATTTAGAAATAGATATCAATTCTGAAAAAGGAATAGTTGTTCATAGTTTTCGTGATAAAAAAACAATAATTGTAAATGATGTCACTAAAGATGATAGATTTATTCAAGATACAAATTCTAAATCTGAAATGGCTGTACCAATTATTTTTGAAAAAGAACCAATTGGAGTAATAAACATTGAATCTCCAATATTAAATAGGTTTACAGAAGATGATAGAATTCTAATTGAAACTCTTTCAAACACAATTGGTATAGCAATTATGAATGCAAGATTCTTTGAAGAAACAAAAAAATTAGCAATTACAGATTCATTAACTGGACTTGGGAACTATGGATATCTTGTCACATCAGTAACTAAAGAAATAGAAAAATCAAAAAGATATGATCTGCCAATGACACTGATTTTTTTAGATTTGGATAATTTTAAGAGAATCAATGATACAAAGGGACACGAGGTTGGCAATATGATATTAATAAAAGTAAGTGAAATTATAAAGAAAAATATCAGAAGTTCAGATTATGCGTTTAGATATGGAGGTGATGAATTTATTATTTTATTACCTCTTACTGATAAATTAACTTCAAGGGAAGTTGCAGAAAGAATAAGGTTGGAGATAGAAAAAACAGAGGTTAGTGGAGTTAAATTATCAGCAAGCTTTGGAGTTGCATCTTACCCAGAAGATGGTTTTACCTGTTTTGATTTGATAGGGAAATCAGATAAATTTGCTTATATTTCAAAATCTTATGGAGGAAATAGAATACACTATTAATTCTATTCTCCTAATATTTCATTAATGATTTTTTCAAAAGCATTGTCACACCAATTCACTATATAATCCTTTATCTCATCAGCTTCATTTTTAACAGAATCAACAAAGTTATTGTCTTTTATAGATTTTAAATTTATAATAACATTTAGATAACATGAAAGAGCCCCACTTTTTAAATTTAAAATTGAAACTCCAACATCAGAAACTGCATTTTTATTTCCTTTTTCTATTAAAATATTCAAAAAAGGTATAATCTCTTTTGATAATTTTAAAGATTCTAAAGGGACTGAGGCTGCTCCTTTGAGGGCCTCTTCTATTTTTTGTTTTCTTATATTTTTTTCCTCATCACTATTTTTAGGCAATCTATAAGCATCCATCACAGAATCGAAACTTTTCTCATCTTCATAAGATAAATTTAAGAATCTATCTTTTAAATCTTTTAAATCATCAATATAAACTTCTAATCCTTTTGTTAATCCACATACCATTGCCGCAAGTGATGCTGAAAAAGATAATAAGATATTACCTATACTTCCTCCTCCTGGAGTTGGAGATGGAGAAGATAACTCTTCGAGGTATTTTTTAATTGATCTATCTTCCATAAATCCTCCTAAATAATTAATAAAAATCAAATCTTATTTATTATAATATAGAAAATTATTATGAAAATTAAAAATAATAATTTTTTATATTGATTGTGATAAAATATCTTTAGTATATTTTAGGAGGTGAATAATGCCTGGACCAATTGTCGATCATGATAAGTGTAATGGTGATGAAGAATGTTTTAATGTATGTCCTGCTGATCCAAATGTATTTGAAATCAGAGATGAAGGTGAGAATAAAAAATCATATGTTGTTCATCCAGAAGAGTGTATCGAATGTGGTTTATGTGTAGATGCTTGCCCTACTGGTGCAATAACATTGGAGTAATTTTGAGGGGATATGTTCCCCTCTAACTGGATGGGTGGCCGAGTGGTTGAAGGCACCGCACTTGAAATGCGGTAGGTGGTTAAGTCTGCCTCGCGGGTTCGAATCCCGCCCCATCCGCCAGGTTAAATAAAATGCCTGCAAATTTACCGCCACAATTTTATGAATTAGAAAAAGAGTATAGAGAGAAAAAAGACATTGAAGAAAAAATTGAGATTTTAAAAAAAATGTATGCTGTTATGCCTAAACATAAAGGTACAGATAAGTTGCAGGCAGATATTAAAGCAAAAATATCAAAATTAAAAGAAGAGTTAGATTATCAGAAAAAAAATAGAGGTAAAAGAAGTTCTTTTTATATTGAAAAAGAAGGGGCTGGACAAATTACAATTGTTGGTCCAACAAACACTGGAAAATCAACACTGTTTGTTTCATTATCAAATGCCTTTTCTGATGTTGCTCCATATCCTTACACAACAAAAACTCCTATTGTTGGTATGGCAAATTATGAAGATATTAAATTTCAATTGATAGATTTACCACCTTTAACAAAAGAGGTCGATTTCATCATTATTGATATAATAAGAAATTGCGATTTGATTCTAATTGTACTCTCTTTTGATATAGATTATATAAGTGAATTTAATAATATAATATCAACATTGAATGAAAAAGGAATAAATATTCTTGAGGAGGGCTTAATTGATGAATCAATCTTTGAACCATTAAACAAAAGGGGTGTTATTTTTATTAATAAATCAGATTTAGTTGATGAAAAAGATATTCAAAATTATATAAAAAATTTAAAAACAAATATACCTATTGTTTATGGTTCTTCATTGTTAAATTATAATATGGATAAACTTTTAAATAAAATTTTCGAGGGTTTAAATATAATAAGAGTTTATACAAAAGAGCCTGGTAAGCCTCCAGATATGAAGGATCCATTGATTTTAAAAAAAGGTTCTAATGTAATTGATGCAGCGACAAAACTTCATAAAGAAATTGGAAAAAATTTAAAATATGCAAGATTATGGGGTTCAAGTAAATTTGATGGACAAAGAGTAATGAAAGACTACATATTAAAAGATAAAGACATCCTAGAATTTCATACAAAGTGAAGAAAACAAAATCTTTTATCTTTCTTATTATATTATTTCTAATATTCTTATTTTTTATTAATGTAAATTTTATGAAATTTATAAAAATTTATTATGTTCAATTGATAATATTTCTCAGTCTATTTTTAATTCTTATGATCTTCTTTAAATTAAAATTATTTACATCATTTTTATTGATATTTCTTATCTCTTTATTTTATTTTTATATTTATCCAAATTTTATCCAAAAAAATTTAATAAATTATTCTGAAACATTTTTTGTAGAAGAAAAAGAGAATGTTAATGAAATAAATTTAGATATCTCTTTAAGTTCTGGAAATTTGAAAATAGACAGCGACACAGATGAAGAAAAATTAATTTTTGATTACAACTCAAAATATAAAATATTCATATCATCTAAAATAAAAAATGATATTTTAAATTACCAAATATTTGAGAATCCTGTTTTTAATAGAACTGATTTATCTGATTCTGAGTGGAGTCTAAAAATAAATAAAGATATAATTACAAATTTAAATATTAATACAGATTGTATAAATGGTTTTTTTGATTTAAAAAATTTAAAGATTGGAAAGTTAAATTTTATTGCAAAATCAAGTAGAGTAGAGTTGTATCTTCCTGAAACAGAGGGAACTTCTTTTTTTAATCTCAAATTTGAACCATCTATAATAGATATTTATATACCTGAAAATTTTTATATTGAAGTTGAATCAAAATTAAATCAATCTGTAACAAATATATTAGAAGTTGGATTTAAAGAAAAGGAAAAAAATATTTATTATCTTGATGGTGGAGATAAGGGTAAAATATATATAAAAATATCTGGGAAAAATTTAAACATAAGATTCAATTTTATTCAAGATTAAATTTTGCATCTCAATTAATAACATTTGTTTTATAATTTAAGTTATGAAAAAGATAAAATTTTTTAAATGTGTCTTATGTGGAAGAGAATTTAAAGAAGATGAGATAACTTATACCTGTCCATATTGTGGTCAAGATGGAATATTAGAAACATACCTTGATTATGAAAATATAAAGTTCAGTAAAGATTTTTTAGAAGAAAGAGAACACACTATTTTAAGATATTTTGAGCTTTTACCTGTTGATGATTTGAATGGATTTCCTCCATTGAATGTTGGTTATACTCCAATCTATAAACCCGAAAGATTGTCTAAATATTTAAATTTAAAAAATCTTTATATAAAAGATGATGGTAGAAATCCAACTGCATCTTTTAAAGATAGGGCATCATCTCTTGTTGTTAAAAAAGCAGTTGATAAAGGTTGTGATACTATTACAACAGCATCTACAGGAAATGCAGCCTCATCTCTTTCAGGATTAACAGCAAGTATGGGTTTAAAAACATATATTTTTGTTCCTGAAAAAGCACCAAAAGCAAAAATAGCACAGCTACTAAATTTCGGTTCAAAAGTATTTGCAATAAAAGGTACATATGATGAAGCTTTTGATCTTTGTGTCAAATCAAGTGAAATATTTGGATGGTACAATAGGAATACTGCATACAATCCATATACAATTGAGGGTAAAAAAACAGTCTCTTTTGAAATATGGGAACAACTAAATTTTTCTGTCCCAGATAAAATTTTTGTATCAGTAGGAGATGGCGTTATCTACAGTGGAGTATATAAAGGTTTTTATGATCTCTATTCAATGAAATTAATTGATAAAATTCCACAGGTTATAGGTGTCCAAGCAGAAGGTTCATCGCCGATAGTTAAGGCCTTCTTAGAAAAAAAGGAGAGAGTAACTCCAATAGACAACCCTCAAACAATTGCTGATTCAATTTCAGTTGGTTATCCAAGAAACGGAACAATGGCTTTAAAATTTGCAAAAAAATATAATGGAAGTTTCATTTCAGTTTCAGATGGAGAAATTCTTGAATCAATACCTCTTCTTGGAAAGTTAACAGGAGTTTTTGGCGAACCAGCAGGTGTTACTTCACTATCAGGTTTGATAAAAATGTTAAATGAGGGAAAAATTAAAGAAGATGAAAAAATTGTTGTATTAATAACTGGAAATGGTTTAAAAGATATAGAATCAGCAATAAAAGCAGTTGGTGAACCATATTATATAGAAAATGATATAAATGATGTAAAAAAATATGTGATAAAATAAAAAAAAGGAGGTGCAATATGGCAGAAACATTTTGGGATAAAGTTAAAAAAGGTATAAAGGTTAGTACAGAAAAAACAAAGGAATTTGCAGCAATTGCAAATTTAAAAGGTTCAATTTTTACTCTTGATAACAAGAAAGGGGGTAAGTTTAAAGATTTAGGTTTAAAAGTTTATTCTCTCTATAAAGAGGGAAAATCTCCAGAAGATATCTTTAGAGATGTTGATGGTATTCTTGAAGAAATAAAAAATATTGAAAATGAGATTAAACAAAAAGAAGATGAAATAGAAAAAATAAGAACTGAATCAAATATAAAAGAGGAAGAAGTTAAAGATATTGAAATTGAAGTAAAAAAGGAAGTTAAAAGAGAAGAAGCCGAAATTGAATTAAAAAGGGAGGCTGAAGAAGCAGAAAATAGTAAGAAGAAGAAAAGGCAAGAATAAATATGGATGATACAATTAAAAATTTTATTGAACTCTGTAAGATACCTTCTCCTTCAGGAAATGAAGAAAAAGTAAGAGAAAAAATAGTTGAGATATATAGTGATTTTGGTGAATGGAAAGTAGATTCCATTGGAAATATGTATCTTTCTATTGGAGAAGGTGAAAAATCTCTTCTTTTGAATGCTCATATTGATACAGTCCCCGTTGATTCAGACAAAATAAATGTGATACTGGATAACAATATAATTAAAAGTGATGGAAAAACAATACTTGGTGCAGATGATAAATCTGGTATTATTGCAATACTTGAAGGAGTAAGAAAAAAGAAAAATGAATTAAAAGGTAGAATTGATATTTTATTAACCGTTCAAGAAGAGGTAGGTTTAAATGGAGCAAAAAATGTTAACATCTCATCAATAAAAGCTAAAGAGGGTTATGTTTTTGATTTACATAACCCTCCCGGTGACATTGTAAATATTTCACCATATCATAATACTTTCAAATTTTTTATCTATGGTAAAGCAGCGCACGCAGGTGTTGAACCAGAAAAAGGTATTAATGCAATTTATCTATCATCAAAAGCTATAAGTAAATTAAAAATAGGAAAAATCGATAATGAATCAACTTCAAATGTAGGTTTTATTAAAGGAGGTTCTGCCACTAATGTTGTACCAGATTTTGTAGAGATTTGGGCTGAAGCAAGAAGTAGAGATGAAGAAAAATTGATTAAGATTAGTGATGAAATTATTGATACATTTATAGAAGAGGTTGAAGATGGTGGTGGAAAAATAGAATATAAATTAAATAGGGAATATAATGGATATAAATTTGATGAGGATGATAAGCTAATAAAAATAATAAAAAAAGTTTTTGATTCATTAAATATCAAACCAAATATAATTTCTACAATGGGGGGTTCTGATTCTAATGTATTTAATGAAAAGGGAATTAAAACAATTGTCTTATCTACTGGAATGAACAATGTTCATACAAAAGAGGAATATATAAAAGTTGAAGACCTTCTTACTTCAGTAAAAGTTGTAGAAAAGATAATTGATTTTTATTTCGAAAATTAATGGAAAAAAAAATCTCTGAAGAGATTATTTTCAGGGGGAATCTTCTTAAAGTTATTTTAAGAAAAGTTATAGTAAATGATAATAGAGAAACTTATAGAGAGATTGTTTATCATCCAGGTGCTGTTGGAATAATTCCTTTAACAAAAGAAAATAAATTAATTCTTGTTAAGCAATTCAGGTCACCTTTTGAAGATTATTTAATTGAGATACCTGCAGGAAAATTAAAGGAAAACGAAGATCCATTTGAATGTGCAAAAAGAGAACTTCTCGAAGAAACTGGTTTTTCAGGAGAAATGGAAAAAATTGGAATTTATTCAACTTCTCCTGGATTTTCAAATGAACTGATTCATATTTTTTTATGTAAGAACGCAGAATATGAAACAGATAGATATAAAAAAATAGGAGAAATTGAAAATTTGATATTTCTCAATATTGATGAAGCAAATAAACTGCTTTTAACTGGAGAAATAAAAGATTTAAAAACAGCATTCTCTATAATTTATATAAATGAAAAATTTAAATCTTTTTGATATTTTTTTAAGTTATATTGAACTTGAAAAAGAATATTCAAAAAACACAATATCTTCATATAAAAATGATCTTGATGACTTCAAAGAATTTTTAACCAAAATAGATAAAGACCCTATTGAAATAAATAAAAAAGATATATTTAATTACCTTGTTTTTTTATCAAAAAAGAAACTTAAGCCAGCTTCATTAAGAAGAAAAATATCAGCGTTAAGATCTTTTTATAAATTCCTTATTAGAGAAGAACTAATTGAAAATGATCCAACGATAGATTTAACTTTACCAAAAAGAGATAAGGTTTTACCAGATGTAATTTCAATTGAAGAGATAGAAAAGTTGATAAATATAATCCCTGAGAAAGGATTTAAAGGAAAAAGAGATAGAGCGTTAATTGAACTGTTATACAGTTCTGGATTAAGAGTCTCAGAAATTATAAATTTAAAAATAAATGAGATTGACTTGAAAAATGGATATCTAAAATGTTTTGGAAAAGGAAGTAAAGAGAGAATTGTCCCTTTTGGATCTTTTGCTAAAGATTTTTTGATAGAATACATTGAAGAGAGAGATAAAAATAATATAAATAGTGATTTATTGTTTGTTACAAAAAAAGGGGGAAAAATTGTTAGACAAGAGATAAATAATATATTGAACAGTTATGCAAAAAAATCAAAATTAAAGAAAAAAATTCATCCACATATGTTGAGACATTCATTCGCAACTCATCTTCTTGAGAGAGGTGCTGACTTAAGAAGCGTTCAGGAACTTTTAGGACATGTGGATATCTCAACAACTCAAATATATACACATTTGACAAAAGAACATTTAAGAGAAGTTTATATGAATTCACATCCTTTATGGAGGAAAAATGATAAAAAGAGTGATACTAATAATTCTTGATGGTTTAGGGATTGGCAATGCAAAAGATGAAAAAAAATATGGTGATGAAGGATCAAATACTTTACTTCATACAATTGAAAAAACAGGAATTTTACTACCAAATCTAAACAAAATGGGGTTAATGAATTTAATTTATAATACAAAAAAAGAAACTAATGGTTTTTATGGTGTTTTAGAGGAAGTAAGTCCAGGAAAAGATACAACAACAGGGCATTGGGAACTTATGGGACTTGTTCTTAATAAACCATTTCCAACATATCCTAATGGTTTCCCAGATTTTATTATAAAAGAGTTCGAGAGAAGAATTGGTAAAGAAATTCTTTGGAACAAACCAGCATCTGGAACAGAAATTATAGAAAAATTAGGAGAAGAACACATTAAAACTGGAAAACCAATTGTCTATACCTCAGCAGATTCTGTTTTTCAGATTGCAACACATATCAATGTGATACCTCTCGAGGAGTTATATAAGATGTGCGAAATAGCAAGAGAAATATTAAAAGGAGAACACTCAGTTGCAAGAGTTATTGCAAGACCTTTTGCTGGTGAACCTGGAAAATTTTATAGAACTTCAGATAGAAAAGATTTTTCACTTGAACCACCAGGTGATACTCTTCTTGATATATTGATAAAAAATGGATATAAAACACTTGGTATAGGAAAAATATATGATATTTTTGCTGGAAGAGGATTAACTGAATCTATTCATATTGAAAACAATACTGAAAATATGGCAACTCTTTTGAAGGCAACAATTGAAAGAGATGAATTTTCTTTGATTTTCACTAATCTCGTTGATTTTGATATGAATTATGGACATAGAAGAGATGTTTGGGGTTTTGCAAATGCTCTATTAGAATTTGATGGATTTCTTGGAAACTACTTAAGGTGGTTAAAAGATGATGATTTATTAATCATAACTGCTGATCATGGAAATGATCCCACATTTTTAAAACATACAGACCATACAAGAGAAAGAGTTCCAATTTTTGGTTTTGGTAATAAAATAAAAAGTAATAATTTTATTAAACTAAATAAATTCTCAGATTTAGGTGCAACAATTGCCGAAATTTTTGGTTTAAAAACAATCAATGGCAAATCCTTTTTAAATAAAATATTATTATAAAATATGGTATAATATAAATACGGGGGCGAAAGGATCTCGACATGGAATTGATGTTTAAACCAGCAGGTGAGTTTGAGAGAACTCTAAAACTCTTAAAAATTTTAAAATGCCAACACAAATTATTCTTACGCAGTAGCTTAGGTGCTCTGCCAGTTTGAAGAAGTTTGGTTTCCTTGGCTCTTCAAACTGAGGCGTAAAGGAAAATAGTTCTTATCCACTCCTCATGGATAAGAATGAAAAAAAGAGGATACGCCCTGAAATCCTTTGCCTGTTAAGGATAAAGGGAAGAGAAAAAAATAACAGGATAAACCTGTAGAAGGTTTAAAAGGAGATTCCATGGACGCGGGTTCAATTCCCGCCGCCTCCACCAAAATAATTTATTTATAATAAAATTTTAAAATGATGGAAAATATATCTAAAATAGTAAATTATTTCGAAATTATCGTTTTTCTTCATGATATTGGAAAAATTTCATCACATTTCATAATGAGTAAAGATCCTGAGTTAAATATAAAAGATAGACACGCGATGTTAATTCTTGAAGAAAAATTACCAGATAATCTGAATAAATTTTTAAAAGCACCTATTAATAAGATATTCGAAGAGTTGAATTATTTAGACAATGGAATATCTCCAATTCATTTTATTTGCTCTCATCATGGATGTGATAGGTGCATATATAATGAAGATTGTATTAAATATGAGAAGAACTTTTATATAAAACTTCTTCAAATTTCAGATAGACTCGATTCTTCAAATCCACCAAACTCTAAAAAGCAACCATTTTATGAAACCTATTTATCTAACTTTTTCCTTATTGAAAAAAAGATTGATTATACAAAAATTGATTTGATTAGAAAAAAATTTTTAGATTTGTTGGATTCAAGTTTTTACAATTTTAATAGGGAAAATTTTTTCAAATTAAGTAAATTTTTTATGGATAAAACAATTTCAGAGACAAGAAGAGGAGCAAATGATGTTTCTCTTTTTACACACTCAAAAGCAGTCTCTTCAATTTTTAAAGCAATTCTTTTTGAGTATCTATATTTCAACAGTGAACCTCCAAAAAATATTTTCGATGTTGAATTAAAATTTTTAAAAACAAAAAAGGGCTATAAAAAATTAATAGAAGAAAAAATAGGATTTGGAAATTTGATATTTGATGTTGAAGATAATGAATATTATTTAATTAGTAAATATATTGATAGAACATTTTTAAAAATAAATAATATCAAGGGAAATATTGTTGAAAAAATAGAAATTGAAGAGACAGATAAAAATTATCTATATCCATTAAATCCAGAAAATCTATTATCAACAATGCTTGTAAAAAATCCTTATGATATGAATTTCAACTTTTCAAATTTAGTTGATAAAACAAAAAAAATCATAAATTTTGCAAGATACAACGAAATTGAAGAGCTGAATTCAAAAATTAAAGGAATAAAAAAACATATAAATAATTTAAAAAAGGGTGGGAAAACAGAAGAAATAAAGATTAAAAAAAATATATTAAAGAAGTTGATGAGAAGGGAATATTATTTAAAAAGAAAATATGAAGATAGTTTCAATGTTAAGGAGATTGAGAATTTTTTAATGAAAAGTTTAGCACCTATTAGACCTCCATCAATTGTTAATTTTTCAAAATATTTAAATGAAATTATGGAAAAAAAGAAATATAATATAAATGAGTTAACTTTTGAAACTTTTTTAAAAAAACCTCTAACTTATTCAAGAATAATTCAATATTGTATTGACATAAAAAAAATAAAAAATATTGATTTAATTCCAAAATTTTATGGAAAAGTAAAATTTACAAATAAAAAAGTTATACCAAAATATCAATCGATTGAAGATATTAAATTTTTAGAAGACAAAATCATAATAAATATGGATAAGAAAAATATTGTTATCCCTGCATATTACAATGGAGAATATTTAGATAAATTGAATTTATATTTCATAGGAAAATTAGAAAGAAGAGGAAAATATATTTATCCTTTAAGAAATGGGAAAAGTTTAATTCATATAACAAAATTAAAAAAGGGAGATAGAATAAAATTTATTATTTAATCACTCTCTACTATAAGGTTTTCCAACAGAAGCTGGATACTCGATTTGTTTCTTGAATATCATCATTATTATCAGAACAGAGATAAATGGTAACATCAAGAAAAATTGATAAGGAATATTTTGAGAAATTACCTGTAATCTAAATGCTATAACTTCTATTGCAGCAAATAAAAAACCTCCTAAAATTGCTCTTTGAGGTTTCCAACTTGCAAAAATTGCAATTCCTACAGCCATAAATCCTCTTCCAGCAGAAATATCAGGCATATAAGTTCCAGTAATTACAATTGGTAAATAAGCACCAGAAATGCCAATCAACATTGACCCAATGATTGTTGAAAGGTATCTTCTTTTTACTACATTAACTCCAACAACATCCGCAGCCTTAGGGTTTTCTCCAATCGCTCTTGTTTCAAGTCCGATTTTAGTCCTATAATAGAACCACCAAGCAAATAGTATAACAAAATATAAAAAGTAGACAATTACATCCTGATTTAAAAAAGCTTGAATAATTGGTATTTCAGAAATAAAAGGTATTTTAATTAAAGGTGTTTTTGGGGCTCTTGGTGCAGTAAGTTTAACCCCAATTATTAATTTATACATTAAATCAGAAAGACCTGTCCCAAGAATAACAAGAGAAATCCCAAGAATAAATTGATTAACCTTAAAACTTTCATGTATATACGCTAAAATAAAACCAAATATTCCTCCCATTATCATACCTGCAATAAAACCCAAAATTGCATTTTGAGTTAGAAAACTTACAATAAATCCGATTGATGCTGAGGCGAGCATTATACCTTCAGCAGCTACATTAAAAATTCCAGCTCTTCCCGAAATCACAATACCAAGACTTGTAAGCGTATAAACAACAGCATAAGTTATGGTTTGAGAAATAAATGAATTTATAAAACTCAACATTTTATGTCCTCCTTAAAAACCTTTCCCTGAATGTTACAATAAATAAAACAATCAAGGCTTGAGAAAGAAAAACCATTTCAACTGGAATTTGCATTGTTCTTTGAAGTGCATCAGCTCCTACAAGTAAAACTGACATTAAAAAGGCTGCAATTGGTACTCCAACAGGATCACCTGCAACTATCAAACCCGTTAAAACTCCAAAGATTCCATATTGTGCTCCACTCGTTTGAGCGAAGCCCTCAATTAATTTTTTATGAATATTTATAACTTCAAAGGTACCGCCTAAACCTGCAAGTGCTCCTGCAATGAAAAAAGTTGTTAATATAGTTTTTTGAAAATTTATTCCGAATTTTTGTGCTGCATCAAGATTATGCCCAATAGCTGTTATTTCATAACCAAGCTTTGTTTTTTTAATAAGAACATATACAAAAATTATAGAAATTATTGCAAATATTATTGAAACTGGAACGCCATAAATAAATCCTAAGGTTCCAGATTTAGGAAGAGGAAGAGTTATTGGGTGTCCTTCAAAAGGATCACGATAAATAGGGTTTGTTGCAATAAAATTTAAAAATTGTACTGCAACAAAATTTAGCATTATAGTTGATATTATAGGGTTAATATCAAATTTTGCAGCCAAAAAACCTGCAATTAAACCAAAAAAACCACCTGCTAATATTCCTGTTACAATAAGTAAAGGTATCATAATATAGGAGGGAAAGTTGATTCCAAGATATGGCAAAGTCAAACCAACAACAGCAGTGATTGTTCCTCCAAAAAGCATTTGTCCCCATCCACCAATATTAAAAAATTTTATCATAAAGGGTATAGTGTAAGCATAAGTTGTAAATATTAAGGGTATAGTTTTTTTTATTGTCTCTTGAAACCCAAAAGTAGTTTTAAAAGATGTAGTTAAAAGAGTTTTTAAAACTTTAATAACATTATATCCAAAAATAGAAACAATTATCGAAATAACCAAAAATGCAAAAAGTATTGAAAGAAAATATATAAGAATAACTCTTAAAATTTTTTTATCTTTCATCTTTGTCCACCTATCATTAGTAATCCAATTTTATATTTATCAAATTCATCTCTATTGAATATACCTTGTAATTCCCCTTTATAAAGAACAGCAATTCTATCACTTAGTATCATCAATTCATCGAGATCTTCTCCAATCCACAAAACTGCACTTCCACTACCTCTTGTTTCAACAAGTTTTTCAAAAATAAATTCAACTGTTGAAACATCAAGACCAGAAGTTGGATTATGAGTAACAAGAAGTTTTATTGGATTAACAAAGGCTCTTCCCATTATTACTTTCTGTATATTCCCACCAGATAATCTTCTTATTATTATCTCTTCACTTGGTGCATAAACATTGAATTTTTTTATTATATCAACTGTAGTAATTCTAACTTCATCCCATTTGATGAATGTTTTATTATTTAAAAATCTATCTTCTGAGTGATGTCCAAGTAGGATATTTTCTTTTAAATTACCATCAGGCAATATACCTTCTTTAATTCTATCCTCTGGTGTATAAAATACACCTTTTGAAAAAACTTGAAGAGTTGATAAACCATTTATTTTTTCTCCATCAACATATATCTCGCCTCTATTTAAATTTTTTGGATAAATAATGATTTCTGCTAAATCCTTTTCACCATTTCCAGAAACCGCGGCTACTCCTAATATTTCTCCACCATATAACTCAAAAGATATATTTTTCAGTCCAACACTTCTTTCACTTGATTCGACAGAAACATCTTTCAATTCAAGAATTGGTTTTGGACTTTTTTTAGATTCTGGTAATTCAACTTTCGGTAGTGCACTTTCAGTAACTTTAATATCCTTTTCAATAAACATCATCTTTACTATATTATCAGTAGTCATATCTTCTTTATCTAAAGTACCCTGAACTTTTCCTCTTCTTAAAATTGTAACTCTATCACACGCTTCAAGTACTTCTCTCATTTTATGTGTAATAAAAATTATTGTTACACCTTTTTTAACCAATGATCTCAATGTTCTTAATAAATCTTTAAATTCACTTTCAACAAGAGATGTTGTTGGTTCATCAAGGATCAAAAGTTTTGCTCCTCTATAGATAGCTCTTACTATTTCAATTTTTTGTTTTAATCCAGCAGATAAATCCTTTACTTTTACATCTAATGGAAACTCCAATCCGAGATCTTTCGAAATATTTTTTATTTTTTCTCTTTCTTCTTCAATTTTTAATCTATATTTATCTTCACTGGTTCCTAAAATTATGTTTTCAATAGCATTAAATTGAGGTACTAAGGTTGAAACTTGATGAACCATTCCAATTCCTAATTTTATAGAATCATATGGAGAATTTATTTTAACTTTATTTCCTTCAATATATATTTCACCTTTATCTGGTGAATATAAACCATATAATATATTCATTAAAGTACTCTTACCTGCACCATTCTCGCCAAGAAGACCATGAATTTCACCTTTTAATACAGAAAAATTAACATCATCTAAGGCAACAACGGATCCAAATACTTTTCTTATATTTTTTAATTCAACGAAAATTTCATTATTCATAGTTATTTTTAAAAAATAAAAAGGGAGGGAAAGTGCCCTCCCTTTAAATAAAATTATATTATGGATCTATTACATCAAGTTTTTCAATAACCTGAATCTTACCCGATGCAACATCATCTGCTATCTGTTTTACTCTATTATTAATCTCATCTGTTACATTTTTAATAGGAAATTGTGCATATCTCGCTTTACCTTCTCCATATTCGAGCATTAAGAAGCCACCTTTTTCTCCTTTAAGGACTCTACCTACAACTTCTCTAAGTGGGACTTTAAAATCAAATAAATCTGCTGTTAAATAATTTTGAGGTGCTTGTGAATATTTATCTGTATATTTAACAGTAATATATACAGGTCTATCTGCATCTGCAAGCGCATTATATATTCCATAATTTCCTAAATTAACTGAACTTAAAATAACATCAACTCCACGAGAAATCAAACTTTCAGCGGCTTGTCTTGCTTTTAGCGGGTCATTCATATCACCTGCATAAACATACTCTAAGTTTACATTTAATCCAAGATCTTTTATTGCTTGTTTTATTGCATTAATCTCTCCGTGAGTGAATGGCATCTCTAATCCGCCAAGATAACCAATCTTACCTGTTTCAGTTTTAAGAGCAGCAAGTGAACCTAAAACATAAAATCCAGTATGGAAGTTTCTATGAAAATACCACACATTTGGTTTCATATCAGTAGGTTTTGAATCGACTTCAATAATAAAGGTAACATCGGGATATTCATTAGCAACTTCTAAAGCAGCGCCATTGAATTGATTACCATGAACCCATATTATATTATATCCGTCAGAAATGTACTCCTTTATTACCCTCTCTACATCTGGTACTGCTATTTTTTCTGAATAAGCAGTATCAATACCAAATTCATTTCCAATTTCCTGAGTTGCAATGTAGCCAATTGTATTATAATCAGCATCTTGAATTGAACCCGGCATAACTGTTGCCAATTTAAACACTGGCTTTGTTTCTTCAGGTTGTTTACAGGAAGTAGAAAAACTGAAAACAAAGACTACAAATAGTAATGATACTAACAAAACTTTAAACTTCTTCATTTGCTTACCTCCTTTCTTGTTATATAATAAACGAATTATTAAAATACATATTTATATAATATAACAAAAATAAAAAAAATTACAAGTTAATTTTCTATTTTTTATGAATTTATGTATATTAAATTATTCTTTTTAAAAATTATTTTAGTGTACAAGGTGCCTGACGCCCTTATACACTAAAGAATATTCTATTTTGACATTCTCACAAAAAGGAGAATCCAGTTTGTTCTTCCATTTCTCTATGTCATTCCTATCCCAATTGTCATTCCCGTGAAAACGAGAATCCAGTATTACCATTTTGTTATTCTCAACTAAATGGGAATACATTATTTTTATCAGTAATATAGAGCATTTTGACATTCCTGTGTAAACGGGAATTCTGTATTTCTATCGATGATATAGATTCCTGTCTCCCCAGAAATGATAATTTGGATGTTTTTTCAGATATCTCAGCATATGTTATTGACAAAAAAATTAATTAGGATAAAATTTAAAATAACCTGTTTCCTTTGGAGGTGAAAAGGTTGGTTAAGATTAAGTTAAGAAGAATGGGAAAAAAGAAAGAGCCCAGTTTTAGATTAATTGTTATTGATAGTAGAAAACAGCCTAAAAGTTCATATATTGAAAGTTTGGGCTATTACAACCCACGCTCCGAAAAGGAAAATTTAAGTGTTGATATGGAGCGCTTGGAGTACTGGTTGAGAAATGGTGCTCAACCAACAGAATCAGTTAAAAACTTAATTAATAAGTTAAAAAGTAAGGAGGTAACACAATGAAGGATTTGCTTGAAGAGATCGTGAAGGCTTTGGTTGATCATCCAGAGGATGTGAAAGTCCAGGCAGTTGAGGGTGAACAAGCAGTTGTTTATGAGGTAAAGGTTAGTTCAGATGACATTGGAAAGGTTATTGGGAAACAGGGTAGAACCGCAAATGCTCTTCGTACACTTGTAAGAGCAGCTGCAAGTAAAACAGGTAAGAACGCTATGGTGAATATTCTCTCCTAAATAAAGAGAGATAGAGCAATTAAAACCCCGGGTTAATCCCGGGGAATTCAGATTCATTATTCTAAAGGGAGGTAGTTATGGCAGATTCAACAAATGCAACAGATGTTTTAGAAAAGCTTGTAAAGACTATTGTTGATTATCCTGAAAAAGTTCAGGTTAAAAGAATTGAAGGAACATCAACGCTTATTTATGAAGTAAGAGTTAGTCCTGAAGACATTGGTAAGGTAATTGGAAAACAAGGTAAAACAGCTGAGGCTATAAGAACAATTGTTCAAGCAATTTCAAGAAAATCTGGTAAAAATACTATAGTATCTATTCTTTCTTAATAAAAAGTGTTAATTAAAAGACAAGTTTTAATTAAATCTATCGTAACAGAGGCTTTAAAGAAAGATTTAATTGAGAAATTCAATAAACTAATTGATTTATCAGAGAAAAGATTGAATGAAATTAATTCTGAGGAGAAAAAATTTCTTTTAACCGCACCATCTCTTGAACCTAATTACCTTCAAGCTATTAGAGGTAGATTAAAAGAACAAAAAGAGGAGGAAGAGAGAGTAAAAGAGAGTTTGATTCGTGAAAGAGAGAATATTAAAAATTTAAAAGAGGGAGAAATTTATTTACATGGTTATGTAGATAGTTTTGTAGATTTTAAAGAAGGAGATGATTTCTTCAAAAAATTAGAAAAAGCAGAGATAACCTTAAAAGATGGTAAAATTATAGAAATAAAGAATGAGTAAGTGGATAACAATAGGGGAGATTGTATCAATATGGGGGGTTTCAGATTCTTTTAATGTAAAAAAAATAAGTGATAATAAAAGTAGGTTCAAAAATATTAAAAAAATTTATATTCAAAAAGAGAATGAAGAGCCTGAAATTATAAATGTAAAAGAAGTAATTGAAAGAAATGATAATGTTATCATAAAATTTAACGACAATTTAAAGGAAAAGATTGAAAATTATGTTGGTAAGTTTCTTGTAATACCCGAAGAGGAGTTGAAAACATTAAAGGAAGACGAATATTATATTTTTCAATTGATTGATTTAGATGTTTATGATTCAAATGGAAATTTTTTAGGTAAAGTTTCAAAATATGTTGAAAATCCAAAAGCCAATGATTTAATTGTAATTTCGAATGATAAGGAAGTTATGATTCCATTTATTAAAGAATTTATTAAAGAAATAAATTTAAAAGAAAATAAAATAGTTGTTCATAATATATAAAAATGAGATTTATTGTTATAACAATTTTTCCAGAGATATTTAAAATATATTTCGAGACAGGATTACCAAAAAAAAGCATTGATAAAGGTCTCATAAATTATGAATTGATTAATCTAAGAGATATTTCGTCAGATAAACATAAAAAAGTTGACGATTATACTTATGGTGGTGGAACTGGTATGGTATTTATGTTTCCAGTATTAAAAAAAGCAGTTGAAAAAGCAAAAGAATTGTCTAACAATAATCATATTATTTTACTTTCACCATCTGGAATAAAATATGATCAAAATTTAGCTAAAGAATTATCAAAACACGAAACTATAACTTTAATTTGTGCTCATTACGAAGGATGTGATGAAAGGATAAAAAATTTTATTGATGAGGAGATTTCTGTTGGTGATTTTATTACTCAAGGAGGAGAAATTCCTGCATTAATATTAATTGATACAATTTCAAGATTCATTCCTGGATTTTTAAAAAAAGAGGAGGCAGTTAATTTAGAAACTTTTTCAGAAAATTTAGTTGAATATCCACAATATACAAGACCTAATGAATATGAAGGGTTAGAAGTACCTGATATTCTTCTATCAGGCAATCATGAAAAAGTTAGATTATATAGAAAAAAAGAGAGTTTAAAAAGAACTCTTCTTTTAAGGCCAGATTTGTTGTTGAAAAGAGGTTTTGATGAAGAAGAAAAAAAGTTGCTTATTGAAATAGAAAAAGAGTTAATCGAAAACATTGAAAAAATTCTTAAAAGATGAAAATATATGTAGCTTTAATTCATTATCCAGTTTTCGATAAAAATAAAAAAATTATAACCTCATCTATTGTACCTTATGATGTTGTTGATATTAGTAGAGCATCAAAAACATTTGGCGTTAAGAATTTTTATATTGTTCACCCATTTAAAAATCAAAGAGATACAATTAAAAGAGTTATTAAATTCTGGACAGAAGATAGGGGGAGTTTCTATAATAAAGATAGGAAAGAGGCATTAAAATTAGTTAAAATTAAGAAAAACTTGAATGAGGTAGTAGAAGATATAAAGAATATAGAAAAAATAGAACCAAAAGTTATTTTGACAAGTGCAAAAAAATCTGAAAACAGTATAAATTATGATTTTTTAAAATCAATTATATTAAAATCACCAGTCATTATTTTATTTGGAACAGGTTGGGGAATTGTGAAAGAAAAGATGAAGTATGATTATATTCTTGAACCAATTTTAGGTTTTCCTGAAGATAATGAATATAACCACCTTACAGTTAGATCTGCTTGTTCAATAATACTTGATAGGATTTGTAATTTATTTAGAGGCTCTTCTTAAAACATAGATAAAAATTGGAGTTCCAATTATTGCAGTGAGTATTCCAACTGGAATTTCAGAAGTCGTTAATGTTCTTGAAATATTATCAATTAAAAGAAGATATATTGAACCAAATAGTGCTGAAATTGGTAACAAGTACCTATAATCTGGTCCAAAAATAAATCTTACAATATGTGGAACAGCAAGTCCAACCCACCCAATTATTCCACTAATCGAAACTGATATTGCAGTTAACAATGAACATATAGATATTATTATTAATTTAAGTATTTTTGGATTTTCTCCAAGAACAATTGCCTCATCATCGCCTAATGATAAAATATTCAGTTTCCATCTAAGTAATATCAATAAAATTGTTCCAATTATAAAAATGGGTAAAGTGTAAAGCATTTCTTTTCTTGTAATAGAATTAAAAGAACCCATCAACCAAAAATCAATAGTTGGGAGTTTAGAAAATGGATCAGCATAATATTTTAAGAGTGATAAAAGTGATGTAAAAAGATTCCCAATTATAAAACCAGATAGAACTAAATTTATCGATGATGCAATTTTTCCTGTCCTTGAAACAAAAATTGTTAGTAGCACAGAAATGATAGAAAATAAAAAAGATAAAATTGAGACATAAAAAAAGTTATTAAAATATAAAATACCTAATGCTGCTCCGAAGCCTGCACCACCAGAAATTCCTAATATATAAGGAGAAACCAAGGGATTATTAAAAATACCTTGAAAAGAGACCCCACATTGAGATAAAACAGAACCAACAAACATAACAACAATTATTCTTGGTAATCTTATATTAAAAATAACGATTTCTAAATTTTTATCTAAATTCATATTCAAATTAAAAATTTTATTTAAAATAACTTTAAAGGTTGTAAGAAAAGGAATATTGTATCTTCCAAATGAGAGTGAGAATAAAAAAATTAAAATATTTAAAATTATTAAAAAAAATATAGTTAGATAAAAGGCCTTTTTACTTTTTTGCGTAGATAATTGTTTCACCATTATATCTAACTATCTCAACATCTATAGAATAGACTCTCTTTAAATTTTCGCAATTTATAACATCTATTGGCTTGCCATAAGATGCAACTTCACCCTTTTTAATAAGAAGAATTTTATCTGAATATTTATATGCTTCGTTTGGATTGTGTAGTGTCATAATAACTGTAAGTTTCTTTTTCTTTTTTAACTCTTTGATTGTTTCAAGAACTATCAATTGATTCTTAAAATCAAGATATGCAGTTGGTTCATCCAGAAGTAAAATCTCAGTATTTTGAACGATTCCTCTTGCAATTAAAACTAACCTTAATTCTCCACCACTTATATCTGTATAAGGTCTATCTTTTAAATAATACAAACCCATTTCTTCTAATACTTTATTTGCAATTTCAATATCTTCTTCTTTTGGGGTAGAGTAGTCACTTATATAAGGGTTTCTACCCATTAAAACAAAATCTATAACTTTATAAGGAAAGGTCTGCTTATGAATTTGTGGTACAAAAGAAGTCGATTTACTTAAAGCTTTATTACTCAAATCATTTATATTTTTACCAGAAATTATAATATCTCCACTTTTTGGTAAAATTATCTTTTGAATTAGTTTAAGTAGTGTTGTTTTTCCAGAACCATTAGGACCAAGAATTGTTAAAGTTTCACCTTCATCTATTTCAAGAGAAAAATTTCTAAATATCTCAGTATCAAAATAGCCAAAACTTAAATCTTTAATAATAATCTTTTTCATTTTAATCTTTCAGTATCTCCTCTATCTCTTTATCAGATAAATTATATCCAAAAATATTTTTATAAAAATCTTTAACCTCTTTTTTAAAATCAATTTTTAAAATATCACCATTTATTTTTTCTGAAAGCCAAAATATTCCTAAAATTGATTCAACAGATGGTAAATCATAAGATATAAAAAATGATGGAATAGTATAAACTTTCTTTTCTTTTATTGCTTTTACATCCTGTAACTCTTTTCTATTTAAGATATCTTCTTTTGTTCCTATGAAATATGATGGAATAAAAATATATTCAGGATCAAATTTTAAAAGATCTTCTAATGAAATTTCGATTTTTCCTCCTTTTATATTTTTTGTAACACTCTCACCACCAGCGATATTAACCATTAAGGTTTGATAAAAATCACTTCCATAGGATTTAGTAATAGTCTCACCAGCAACATATACTTTTCTTTTTTCTAATCCTTTTAGTTTATCTTCAACTAATTTTTTATTTTTGTTATAATAATTGATGATTTTCTCTGCCTCTTCTTTTTTATCAATAGCATCTCCAAGAATATTAATAGATTTTAAAAGATTTTCTGGCAATTCATGATCTAAAAGAAGAACTGGCAAATTAATCTCTTCAAGTTTTTTTATATTAGTGTAATGAGGGGTAACTATAATGTCAGGTTTGCAAGATAAAAGAACTTCTGGATTGTAATCTTTAAAAGTTCCAAGGTCTGGGAGTTTCTCAAAATCAGGTGAAATTTTCTTAATATTTTCAAAATTTATAACCTTCATAGACGATGAATAAGTTCCTATAAATCTATCTTGAGATTTTAATGCAAATATCATTATTGTAGACATTGGATATAAAGAAACAATTCTATAGATTTTTTTTGGAACGATAACTTTTCTTCCTGTTGAATCAGTTACTTCTTTTGTTTCTCTATCTATTTTTATACCTATCGATTTATCTTTTGAATTATATTCAATATTTCCATCTAAATTTTCAATAATAAATCTTAATGGAACATAGGTTCTTGAATATAAAATAAATGGTTTTATCTCATCATCATTATCTATTTTTTTAGATTTCTCATTAACAAATGCACTGTTTTTATCTATTGTTAAAGCAATTAAATTGTTATTAAATTTTATTTCAACCTCTCTTGTTTTTTCCTTCCAAAACACCTCTCCACCAATACTTTCAATTATTGACCTAACTGGAATAAATGTTCTTCCATTTTTAATAATTGGTACTATATTCTCATTTGAATCAAAATTTAGTTTGTATCCATTTATATAGAAAGAACTTTCTCCCACATTAAAATTAATTTCTGCTAAAAATTTGTAATCTTGTGAGTCTGAAATTTTCAATGGGAGAAATGAGAAAATAAGTAAAAAAACTAAAATAAAAGATAAAACCTTTTTCATATTTTTGATTTGATAAATAATGGATGAGTTATTCATAAATTCATCCTTTTTAAAGTTATAAAATTAATATAATTTTTAAATTTCTCTAAACTGCCACCTTGTGAAATAATATCAAAGACCTTATTATCATCTTTTACAACTATCCCACCAATCATATCAACTCCATAATCAAACAAAACTTCAGAAAGAGGAGTTGAAGGCCCAAAAACTATTGTGTATTTATCTTTTGATAGTTCAAGAATTCTTTTTATAGATTTATTTGCAAAAGTTGAACCAGTTATAGCAACTATATCAGATTCTGGTATTAAATATTCCTGAAATGTATCAAGATAATCGCTCTCTTTTGGTTTTCTTTCAATAACAACAATTTCCTTTGCAACGCCTTTTAATTTTTCAATATCTTCAAAATGTCCGATAAATACAATTTTTTTATCTTTGCTTTTCTCTAATAGATAATCAAAAACATTAAATTGTTCATATTTTTCAGGAATTTTAATTAAAGAGTTTAGAGTTGCTAAACCAATTCCAACATTTAAAGTATCAAATGTCTTTAAATATTCAAGAAGTTCAAAAGCTTTTTTTCCTTTAAAATAACCAGCATCTTCAATACCTGTCATATGCTTTTCATTGTCATAAGTTATTGATATACCTAATTTTTTTGTTATAACAGCAATCCATCTAATGCTAATAGATAAATTGGCAATATTTGTATCAAAATCATCTTTAACGGTTGA
>JAKPCM010000113.1 GCA_029553255.1 Caldisericota bacterium
GACTATGCAATCCATCTTACTTTTGATTTCATCCGGCTTGCTTAGTAAGTTCCATCCCGCATCCGTTAACTCTCTCCAACCTGTATCTGGCATGACAACTATCGCCCTTTTACCTGCAAAGTATGCTTCCTTTTGTAGCCCTCCACTATCTGTTATCACAAAAAGACTTTTTTGAACTAGTCCCATCATACTTAAATAATCAAAAGGTTCTGTCAGTAAGATACCTTTTGTGTATTCGGTTAGATTGAATTCCTCTATTCTCTTCCTTGTTCTTGGATGTATTGGAAAGACAAAATCGTTGTTGATTTAGATAGTTCCTTCAAAGATTTGAGTATCTTTGCAAGTGTTTCGGTGTTATCCATAATGAAAGCTGTGAAAAAAACAAATATTATGATTTATCCATAGTAATTTTGTTATTAGAAGTGTTTAACAAAGAAGCAAGAAACAGATAGCCGAAAATCATCGTAATAAATTGGACTCTACTTACAAAAAAGCCGATTAATGAAGAGTGCAGTATTACGATAAATAAACCAATAAACAAAAAACTATACATATATTTTCTTTGGCTGTGGTCTAATCTTCTATTGAGTAAGAACATATTCGAAAAGAAATAAAAATAAAGAATAAAATAGAAAGGAAAATAAAAATATCTCGTCAACATCTCAATATTATAGAGATAGTTGTATACTCCTTCCCTTAGAAAAAAATCTCCTCTTATTAAGCCCACAGATATTCCAGTGAAATTTTGGACTAATCTGGGGAGGAATTCTCCTTTTAGTTTTAAAAAACTAAATTGATTTATTATTAAAATTGTTATTACACACAATATTAAACCAGACAAAAGGTTTCTTTTTAAAATATTGTACTTTTCATTTTTTCCATTATAGAAAAACAGCAATATAATTATGTGAGGAATAATCATATAAGCTCTAATAAACATTTGTATTACAGTTACTAAAACCCAGAAGAAAAATTTGTTTTTTTCAGCAAAGATAAGAGCCATTAATAAAAGGTCTATTATCAATAAATCTCTT
>JAKPCM010000126.1 GCA_029553255.1 Caldisericota bacterium
GGTAAAACTCCAGTTGGAATAATTGCATAGTGGTCAGTGACTTTTGAATCATCAATTATTCTTTTGTTAAATTTAACACCATTTTCAAATATCTCATCAATGAATTTTTCATAAGCATTTATATTTTTAATTTTCTTTAGGATTTTTAAAGCTTCTTTCTTCATAGAGTTAGGTAGATACCTTGAATCTGTTCTTGGATAAGTTATCAATTTATCCTGCTCATAAAGTGATTGCGCTATTGAAAGTGTTTTTTGTGCAGTAAATCCATATAATCTATTTGCTTCTCTCTGCAGTTCCGTTAAATCATAAAGAAGAGGAGGGAAAATCTTTGAGCTTTTTTTGTCAATTTTTTTTACTATTCCCTCTTTAACCCTAATTTTTTCCAAAATTTTATCAAAGATATCTTTTTCAAAAATTTTACTCTCCCCATTATCATCAATCCATTTTCCTTTATATTTAAAAATATCTTTTTTGAAATCTGCAAATATTTCAAAATATTTTTTTGGAACAAAAGAGAGTATTTCCCTTTCCCTTCCAACAATCATTGCAAGAGTTGGAGTTTGAACTCTTCCAATTGATAGAAGAAGCCCTTCTTTTCTTGTGAATGCTCTTGTTGCATTTATTCCTACAAGCCAATCTGCCTCTGTTCTTGCTTCTCCAGCTTTACCAAGATTATCAAACTCACTCCCATCTCTTAAAGATTTGAATCCATTTAATATTTCATCATCAGTTAAGGCATTTAACCACAATCTCTTTGTTTCAATAGATGATTCTGAGAGTTTATATATAAATCTGAAGATAAGCTCCCCTTCTCTTCCCGCATCACAAGCATTAACAACAAATTCATAATCATCATCTTTGAGATATTTCTTAATTGTGTTGAAATGTTTTTCTGTCTCTTTTATAGGTTTTAACTTAAATTCATCTGGAATTATAGGCAAATCTTTTATTGTCCAGAATTTATACTTTTTGTTATAATCTTCAGGTTCACATAGAGTTACAAGATGACCAAGTGCAAATATTATTGTGTATTTATCATTTTCATAAAAATCTCCACTTTTTTTAACTTTAAATACCCTTGCTATATCAGAAGCAACTGAGGGTTTTTCAGTAAGAATTAAAATTTTCTTCATATTTTTAATAGGATTTCATTAAAAATCTCTTCTTTATTAAGAAGTTCATTATACAATTCATAATTCAACAAATCAATGTGTAGTGGAGTAATTGATATATATCCATTTTTAACTGCCCATGTATCTGTTCCCTCTTCTCCTTCCCATACTGGTTCTCCAATTATCCAATAGTATGGTTTACCAAGTGGATCTTTTCTTTCAATTGTCCTATTTCTATACCACACATTTCCTATTTTTGTTATTCTTACTCCTCTTATTTTTCCTTCACCAGGAAAATTTATATTCAAAAATGTTCCCTTTTTTAAAGGATTTTTTATTAAATATTTCACAATCTCTTTTGAAAAAATTGATGCTTTTTCTAAATTCTCTTTGAAATATAATATTGAGGTAGATATAGATGGAATTCCATTTATAACACCCTCCATACTTCCTGAAATTGTTCCAGAATATGTTATATCATCACCAACATTTGGTAGTTCATTCATTCCTGAAATAACAAAATCAACTTTTTTTATTAATATATCTTTTGCTAAGATAACACAATCTGCAGTCGTTCCATTTGTAGAATATGCTTTAACATTTTTGATTCCTATATCAACTTCCTTTAACCTCAAAGGTTTATGAGTTGTTATTGAATGTCCTAAGGCACTTCTCTGTTTTTCTGGTGCAATTACATAGGCTTCAAACTCTCTTGAAAAAACTTCAGCAAGAGATTTTAATCCTAATGAATCTACACCATCATCATTAGTTATCAATACCTTCAATATCTTTCCTCCTTGATAAGATCATCCAAAACATAGTTAAAACTAATTTTAAAACTTCTTTTTGAATTGAAAACATAAATACCTTTGCTTACTTTATAAAATCCATTTCTTATAACTTGTTCTGAAAATTCTCTATTGACTCTCTTTAATAAAAATTTCATATTATCAATTATATTTCTTTTTATATTTAAAGTTGTATCTATAAACAGAATAGAAACAGATGGATTTATAGTATCAACTCTTTTAATAAAGTTTTCAATCTCCTCTATTGAAATATTATTGGGCGGAGATGACTTAATCTCAAGATAAGAGAGCTTACCAAGAAGTAAAAAGAAGATATCAAAATCCCCACCAGTTGATAAGCCTTTAATTTTTACATTTGAAATTGATGGAATTGAAAATTCATTGAGTAAAATTTTTACAATATACCACTCAAGAGTATCACCAAAATTATCAATATCATAATAGTTTGAAATATATTTATCATATTTTTTTATGATTATTTCATATTTCATTATATAGGGAAGATATTTTTTAACTGCCTTTTCTCCCCATTTTTCTTTTAATTTATCAACGAAACTCTCATCGAATTCCTTTTTTTTTATCATATCTGAAAGAACTCTTCTGAAATAGTAACTGCCAAGTAGTTCAAAATATTCATCTAAAAATCTATCATCTTTTGGTAAAATCAACTTCATCTCATCACTTTCTACAGGTTTTAAACCTCTTTCTTTTAGAAGTGACAAGATTATCTCTTTATTGAAATTTTTATCTAAAATAGATAAAATCTTCGAAAAATTGAGTTTTAAATT
>JAKPCM010000151.1 GCA_029553255.1 Caldisericota bacterium
ACATGAAATGACATCCATTGAAAAACAAAAACTAATTGAAGCTGGAGAGATAAATTCTACAAAATATGAAAGCCAAATCCCCGAATGCATAAGGAATAATGCAAAACAAATCGATAGCCTTCTATCTGATATCAAAGTCTGTGATCCTGCGGTAGGCTCAGGCGCTTTTCCCATAGGCATGATGCACGAGATTGTGAAATTAAGGCGACTGCTTTCCATATATGTAACATCCAGTAACACAGACATTCCTGTCTGTGAAAGTATTCACATCACTCGCCGAATTTTACCTCATTGGTTCAAGCAAGGCGCCATCTACTGGGTCACTTTTAGACTTGCAGATTCAATTCCACAAAACAAGATCGAAGAGTGGAAAACCGAATATGAGACCTGGGAAAACCAACATCCAAAACCCTGGAGTAAAAAAGATTGGAAAGAATATAATATACGATTTGGAGAACAATTCGAGAATTGGCTTGATGCAGAGCATGGCTCCTGTGTTTTAGCACGTAAAGACATCAGAGAAAAAGTGAAAGAATGTATCATGAAGTTTGACGGCGAAAGACTGAAGATTCATGGTGCTGTTATAATGCCCAATCATGTTCATCTGCTGATAGAACCTTTTGAAAACTATTCCCTTTCAGATATTCTCAAAGGAATGAAAGGGGCAAGTGCACGTGAGATTAACAAGATCTTAGGAACAACTGGCAAGAGAGTATGGATGGAAGAATCTTACGACCATGTAGTACGTAATGAGGAAGAATATCTTCAATTTATTCAATATATCCGCGGAAATCCGATAAAGGCAAATTTATCGGAAGACAAATATTGGCTTTATGTAGCACAGGATTTTTTGCCTATAGTAGACGATGATACACAGACAAGAATGTCTGTGCTACATTCTACGTACGATTTAAAGCGTCATGCCATTGAAAACTCACTTTACGGAGTGGATATCGACCCAGGCGCAGTTGAAATATGCAAATTAAGATTCTGGCTATCAATGATTGTGGATGAGGAAGATTTTCACAATATAAAACCCCTTCCCAATCTTGATTACAAAGTAGTGTGTGGAAATTCGCTTTTAGGAGTTGAAAAGGATTTATACAATCACCAGGATTTTTCAGAACTTGAAGAACTAAAGCCTCAATATTTTAGTGAAACAAACCCAATTACAAAACAACACCTGAAAAATGAGATTGATAAATTGATCTATAAAATAACCAAAGGGCGTAAAGAATTTGACTTTGAAGTCTATTTCTCAGAGGTCTTTCATGAAAAACGCGGGTTTGATATTGTGATTGCGAATCCTCCGTATGGAGCCGATTATGACAAATTAACCATCAATAAACTAAAATCCATATATAAATACTATGATAGACAAAGCAATTCGGCATCTTTTTTTATAGAACGTGGTTCAAATCTTGTAAAGGATAATGGGACTGTGGCTTATATTGTTCCTAAATCTTTGTCTTTTTCAAAAGGTTGGCAGAAAACAAGAAAATTTATCACAGAGATCAATACTTTGAATATTATTGCCGATGTGAGTAAATCATTTGAAAATGTATTGTTAGAAGCAATTATCGTCTCCTTTTCAAAAAGAAAAATTCAAAAATATTCATTTTTAGCTGCTGAAGGCTGGAGTGACAGAATAATATTGACTAGTTCACCAACAAATGAACTTGTAAAGGAATTTGATATATTGCCTGTCTATGTGACACCAGAAAGATTAGAAATTTTAAGAAAAATCTTATTGTCAAGTATCGCGTTGTCAACGATATCAAGAACTTTTAGAGGGTTATCCTTACAAAGCAAAGTTTCTCGAAAAGGTGATAATTTTATCTTAAGGGGTAAAAATATAGGTAAATATAAAATATATGGCGAAATAGATAAGGTTACGTTACCTAAGGACTTAATATATAGAAAGAAAACCAAAGATATAATGCAGAAAAAAATTGTTTCTCAAAATATTGTTGCGCATGTGCTGAATCCTTATGACAAGATTATTATTATGGCAACATTAGATGAAGAAGGAATGCTCACGCTTGATACAGTTATGAATACAATTGTTATATTACAAGGCTATACATATAAGTACATCCTTGCTTTATTGAATTCACAGCTTGCTTCATGGTTTTATTATTGGTTTGTTTATAATAGAGCAATTAGAACAATGCATTTTGATGAATACTATATCGGGAAATTACCAATAAAAAATATCACATCCTCCAACAAACCCATTGTAAGACACATAGAAGAGTTGGTAGATACAATCCTTGCCGCAAAAAGGGCAAATCACGCAGCCGATACCAGCCATTGGGAAAAAGAAATCGATGAATTGGTCTATCAATTATACTCTTTAACAGAAGAAGAGATAGCGATAGTAGAGGGAAAAAATAATGAAAAGTGAGATAAATATAATTCTATAAATTTGTGAAAAAAGGATAAAAAGATGATTAAAAGAATTTTATTAAAAGATATAGCGACATACAAAGAACAAGTTGAAATTAATAACCTAAGGAAAATCAATTTCTTTTATGGAAGTAATGGGAGTGGAAAAACAGTTCTTTCCAAAGTTATAGCTAACCCAGACAATTATCCGACATGTGAGGTAAAATGGGGAAATAATAGTAAATTAAAGACAGTAGTTTTTAATGAAGATTTTGTTAGAAATTATTTTTACGAACCAGAAGAATTAGATGGTATTTATACAATTGGAGAGGGAGCAAGAGATATTGAGGAAAAAATAGAAGAGAGAAATAAAGAAAAAACACAGATTGAAAACGAGAAAAAAAGTCTGGATATTACATTTGGACAAAAAAAAGAAGATTTAAAAAAAGTTGACGATGATTTTAGAGAATTATGTTGGGATAAAATATATCAAAAATATCAAAATAATTTTGATGAAATCTTTGTTGGTTATAAGAACAGTAAACAAAATTTTGCTGAGCGTTTATTGAAAGAATTTTCAGAAAATACATCACAATTACAAACTAAAGATTATTTAACACAACGATACGACCTTTTATATAAAGAAGAACTAAAAATCATAAATGAATTAAACTTAATATCAAATGATATTATAACTCAATTTAAGGAATTTGAATCTAATAAAATATTAAGTACAAAAATAATTGGAAAAAAAGATGTAGATATTACCAGTATGATTGAAAAATTACACAATCACGACTGGGTACGACAAGGAAAACAATATTATGAACAAAATTACGATGAAGAAAATAAATCCTATATATGTCCTTTCTGTCAGCAAGCAACACCCGATGATTTCAAGAAAAAGTTAGAAGAATATTTTGATGAAACTTATGAAAACCAAATACAAGAGTTAATTAATTTAATAGAAAAATATAAAAAACTTCAAAAAGAACTAACCAAATATTTTGACGATTTATTATTAACCGAAGGCAATAAATATTTTGAAAGTAAAAAGGAAGATATAAAAAACCAAATTGAACTTATTAAAAAAACAGTAGAAAATAATGTAATTTTAATTGAAGAAAAAAAAGAAAAACCAAGTGAAGATGTAAAAATTCAATCAATATTAGAGCTGCTAAATAAATTCAATGATTTAATTGTTGGTGTAAATAACGAAATAAAAAATCACAATGAGATTTTCAACAATCAAAAAAATGAAAAGAAAAAACTTAATTCAGAAATCTGGAAATATTTCTGTGATGAAATAAAACCCGAAATAGAAAAATACAAAAAAGAAAAAACTGATATCGAAAAAGCAATAGTTAATATAAAAGAACAAATCGAGAAGAAAGATGGTGAAATAAAAGACATTGAAGTTGAAATTTCTAAATTAGAAAAGCAAAGAAAAAGTGTTAAACCAACAGTTGACAGCATAAATATGCTTTTAGATAGATTCGGATTTAAGGGATTTATATTAGCTACAACCGACGATGAGAAACATTATCGGGTTATCAGAGAGGATGGTAAATCTGCGAAAGAAAATTTAAGTGAAGGCGAAAGGAACTTTATAGTCTTTCTTTATTTTTATCATTTAATACAAGGCGCTTTAAATCCTGATGAAAATATAACTGAATCCAAAATCGTTGTTTTTGATGACCCAGTTTCAAGTTTAGATTCTGATGTTTTATTTATAGAAGTAACTTTAATAAAAGATATTTTAAGAAAAATAAGAAATAATGAAGGCAATATTAAACAAATATTCATTCTTACTCACAATGCATATTTTTTTAAAGAAATAACATTTATTTCATCTAGAGATACAAAAAATGTAAGAACTGATACTGGTTACCATATTATTCGAAAAGTTAATAATGAAAGCAATATTAAATTTTACGAAACAAATCCAATTAAAACCACTTATCAATTATTATGGGAGGTAGTTAAAAATGAAAACGCTGACTGTATTTGTTTGCAAAATTCTATGAGAAGGATAATTGAATTTTATTTTAATACCTTGGCTAATCTTAATGAAGAGGATTTATTAAATAAATTCATAGATCCAAATGAACAGAAAGTATGTCGTTCATTAATTTCATGGATTAATGTAGGTTCTCATGATGTATTTTCTTCTATTGATTATTCACCAACCTCAGAAGAAATTGGTAATTTTAAAAATGTATTTAAAAATATATTTTCTAAAACAGGACATTCGGCTCATTATAACATGATGATGGGGTATAATGATAATCAAGAATAATTCATGTTTTATCTGTCCATAATATCACAAATCGAATCTCTTTTAGATAAAATCCTTGCCGCAAAAAAGATAACCCGCATAC
>JAKPCM010000157.1 GCA_029553255.1 Caldisericota bacterium
CTTCAGATTCTTTATTTAACTTCACCTTTAAAAAAAGGAAAAGAGAAAAATGGGAAAATATGATGAATAGATTGGGAAATCTAATTGAAAAATCAATTTCTATTTTAGAGGAGAGTTTAAATTCAGATGGTTTAAATATGAGATCAAAAGTTGCTCTTTTAATTTTAAGACAATTAAATCTAAAAGATTTTGAACCACCTAATTGTGAAAAAAATGAGAGAGACTTTTTAATAGGTGAGTTAAAGGATATACTACTTAGTTTTGATGATTTTGAGAATTTTGATGATTTTGAGAATACAGAGAAACTTGATTATATGGAATTAGAAAAGTTAAGAAATCTCTATCAAGTATATCAGGATCAGGGAGAGAAGGCTTTTATAGAGTTTATCAATAAAAACCTACTCTAAAAAAATGTACCAAAATATACTAAGAAGATACCAGTTTTAAAAATACTCCAAAATACTCTAAGGATACGCCAAAAATAAAAAGATGAGTTAAAATGATTTAAACATAGATATCTCTCTTCATAAGAGTTTTTTTTTATCTTTACTCTTGACATATTTTAAAACATATAATATAATTAAAAAGAGGTGAATATGAAAATAAAAAAAGATACAATTCAAGAGATTTCAAAATTAAGTGATGAAGGTTTATCAGTTAGAAAAATATCTAAAAAACTCAATATCTCACCTTCAAGTGTTTATTATTATATTCAGAAGGCTAAAAAAGAAAAAGATATAGTTATCATATTATCTCAAATGAGAGAAGATATTGAGGAAATTAAAAAGGCTATTGGAATTGAGACCATAGATATAAAGAAAAAAAAACCTGAAGATTATTTAACAATTGAAGAGGCTTCTAATATTTTTAATATAAATAAAAGAACTTTGGCTTGGTATCTTCAGACAGGGAAATTAAAAGGAGTTGGTGGGGGAAAAGGTAAAAGTTGGTTAATTCCTATAACTGAAATTGAAAAGATTAAGAATCTTAGAAAAGGGACACCTTCTGACACTTTATCAGAATCAAAATTAAAAGGAGATGAAAATGAAAAAAGAGATTTATGAAGTTTATAAAAAACTATCTAAAGATAAATACTCATATCTCCCTGAGTTAGTACCTATAAAAGAAGTTATATTAGGTGTAGTTAAGTTAGGTTATAAAGAAGATGAGGTTAAAGATAAAATTTATAGGTTATGGTTAGAAGGTGAGATTCATTTTGAGAGAGGAGATAAAAAAGAGGGGAATTTTGAAACTCCCTCAGGTGATAAATTTTATTATTTAAAGATTAAAAAAGAACCTGAAGATGAAGAGGAGTGATGGGTTAGTTTTGCTCCATTTTGCTTCAATTAAAAGGAAGTTAGATTAGAAGAGGAAAAAGTAAAAAATGGGTATAAGAGAAAATGAATCAAATTTGAGGGTTTTGCTTGAAGTTTGCTTGAAGTAAAAAAAATGAGAATTAGAGAGAAAAAATAATAAAGGTAATATAAGAAAACTTTATACAAAATTTAAATTAAAAGGAGGTGAGGTTGTGATGAGAAGATTCATAGAGTTTTATGATGGAGATGATGAATCTTATCTTGAGGTGAGTTGTGAAACTCTTAATGATGGTGAAAATGAAGAGTTATTTAAACTTCTTAAAGAAAAAGAGTTCAAATTTGAGAGTATTGATTCAGATAGTTTAAGGGCTGTTAAAAGAGGTAAATATGAGGAGATCCTAAAAGTTATTGAGGAGTTAAAACAAAATGATTTTAAGTGGTAAAAAAAGAAGAGAGACTTAATAATCTCTCTCCTCAGGTAAAAATAGGGACATTTTACCTATTTTTATTTTATCACCTATGCTTAAAATGTCACCATTTTGAATTTTTAGGGGGTTTAGGTATATTTATATGTAAAAGGTTAAAAAAATTAAAATGGTTTAAAATTTAGGGGGTTTTAGATAAAAAAAAGATAAAAAAAATACCTTGAAAAATTTAACTAAAAATTTTATCTAAAAATTTTAGGTATTTTTAAAAAAATCACTTCATAATAGATATTATCACTTTAATTTATAAGATAAATGAATCTATAAAAGACTTTTTTTATACTTTTTATGTTTTTAAACATTCTTAATTTTATCTCTAAAAAGTAAATCAAATCAAAAAACTTGATAATGTTTAAAATAAAACAATAAAGAATTAAAGAGAATTTTAGGGACTTTTTTTTATCTTCTATCTTGAATTGTTTTATATAATATAGTAAAATTAAACAATAAAGAAATAGCAAAAGAACCTTGAAAAAAAAGAGGGGGAAAAGAGATGAGGCTCTTATAAGAGAGATATCTATTAGAAAGGAGGCTTCTATGACTGAACCATTGAGAAGGTTAAGAAAAGAAAAAGGTTTAACTGCTGGAGAGATGGCTGTTATCTTAGATATTCACTATGTTTATTTATACTCTTTAGAGAGAGAACCTTATAAGTTATCAGAAGAGATATTGAATAGGTTAGAAGATAGATTTGGAATTGATAAAGAAAAATTTAAAGAAGAGAGAGATTTATGGATTCAAGAGAAAAGACAAAAGATAAAGGAGTTGGTTTAAAATGGAGATTATAGGAAAAAGATTTAAGTTTTATGTAAGGAAATTGAAAAGATTCTTTAACTTTTTAGTGAGAGAAAGGAAAACTAAAATAACAAAAGAGAGAACAGAATTATTTTTAGTAGATGGAGAGACTTATAAATATGGAAGTAGTTTATATGAGGTTGGAGATAACACTTTTAGATTTGACTTAAAAAATATGAATATAAAAGGAGATTTTTATGTAACTTTTTATGAAGATGAGGTAAAAGTTGTTTATCAGTGTGGAGATTATAAAGAAGATTGTCAGACTTTCACAGGTATTGAAAAAAAGATAAATACTTTAAACCTAAAATAAAAAAGATGGTTTTATTCAAACCATCTTACCTCTCCATACTTAACAGACCTATTATTAATTATATTATAATATGATTCTAATTGTCAAGTATGGAGGGGATATAAAAAAAAGGAGATAAAATATGGAGATAAAAACAGAGTTAATAACAATTCCTCAAATTATAACTCCTCAAATTCCTATAACTGAAATTCCTAAAACAAAAGATGAGGAGTTTAAAAATGCTTATCACTTCATTATGAAGACTTTTGATTTAAAACATTCAATTAAACCTTGTATTGCTGTTTTACTTGTTTATGGAGTTAAAGAGAATTGGAAAACACTTCTTTATCCT
>JAKPCM010000160.1 GCA_029553255.1 Caldisericota bacterium
ACAATTTTTGATAAAGACAAGTTCATTAAATTTGTTTCTAATAAACAATTTTTACCGGACTCTTACACCGCTTTTAAAAATAAAATCGGATTGGTTGATGAAAAAGACGAATTTATCAGCGAGAAAAAAGATGTGGTTTTATCTTGGCCATATAAAGATTGTGTTTTGGAAGGCGGAATGACAAAAGAGGACCAAAAGCGGGATGAAATTTTTTGGAATGAAGTTTTAGCTCCAGATGAAATCAGCCGTCTTTTAGACCCAAAAGTTTTTACTAACGCAAAAAGAATTGATAAAGATGGTGAACACTCTCTTTTGTCATTGCGAGGAGCGGAGCGACGAAGCAATCCCATATTTAGAACCGATGAAAAAGGAGATATAAAAGACAATCTTATTATTAAAGGCAATAATCTTTTAGTTCTTCATTCTTTAAAAAAACGATTCGCTGGTAAAGTAAAGTTGATTTATATTGATCCACCGTATAATACTGGAAATGATGAATTTAAATATAATGATGCCTTCAATCACTCTAGCTGGTTAACTTTTATGAAGAATAGATTACAAGTAGCAAAAGAACTGTTAAAAGATGATGGGGTAATTTTTGTTCAATGTGATGATAATGAACAAGCTTATTTAAAAGTATTGATGGATGAAATTTTCGGGAAAGAGAATTTTATAAATACCATTAGCCTAAGAGTTAGCCCACCTGAAGGTGTAAAAACTGCTCATGCTACAAAGACGATTTTGAAAGAAAAAGAATATTTGCATGTTTTTGGAAAGAACAGACAGCAATTATCTATTAACCCTGTTTATATCAAAGCTGATATGTGGGATACACATTATGGTAATTATATTGAAAATATAGACGAGCCAATGGAAAAGTGGAAAGTAATACCGTTGTCTCAGATATTAAAAAAAGAAAAAATATACCCTGATTTAAATAATAAAGATTTTGTTAGTTGGATTATCCAAAATGCTAACAAAATATTCCAATTGATTGATGCAGGAAAATATAAAAACATCGAGAAATATAGAAAAGATAGATTTCAATGGACGGATGACAAGAAAATTATTATTTACAGAGGTAGAAAAGTACATTTCTTAACAGAAGGTCTAAAAAACACAGATGAAGGATTAACACTTGGGAGATTGTTATGTGATTTTTGGAAAGATATTTCCTTTAACAATTTATTTCAAGAAGGTGGTGTAAGTCTAGTTGGAGGAAAAAAGCCAGAAAAACTAATTAAAAGGTTGATTGAGATGATAATGGGGCAAAATGATATTATTTTAGATTTCTTTATGGGTACCGGAACAACCTGTGCAGTCGCCCACAAAATGGGTAGACAATACATTGGAGTTGAACAACTTGATTATGGTGAAAATAGCGCAGTTGTAAGATTAAAAAATGTTATCAATGGTGATCAAACCGGTATCTCAAAAGCAGTTGGCTGGAAAGGTGGCGGTGATTTTGTCTATTTAGAACTA
>JAKPCM010000003.1 GCA_029553255.1 Caldisericota bacterium
TACTAATGCAAAAAGAATTGATAAAGGTGGTGAACATAAATTAGACGAATTTAGAACTGATGAAAAAGGTGATATCAAAGACAACCTCATTATCAAGGGTAATAATCTTTTAGCTCTTCATTCTCTTAAAAAACGTTTCGCCGGAAAAGTAAAATTGATTTATATTGATCCACCGTATAATCGAAAAGATGAAACCTTTTACAATGACAGTTTTAAGCATTCTACATGGCTTACTTTTATGAAAAACCGATTGGAAGTGGCAAAAGATTTATTAAGGAAGGATGGTGGAATTATTTTTGTTCAATGCGATGACAGAGAACATGCTTATTTAAAAGTTCTAATGGATGAAATTTTTGAGAGAGAAAATTTTATCTCTAGTTTAGCAATAAAAGTTAAAGCTCCTTCGGGTGTAGCAACGGGGGGTCTAATTTTTGATGTTAAAGAAAATATATTGATTTATGGTAAAAACGGGGAAATTGAGCCTTATAATAATTTAATCGATAAAGAAATTATAGATGAAAAATCAAAAACTATTGAAAGTTATAATTTGCTTTTTGAGTCAGAAGGGGAAGAGGGAGAAATAGTTGGAACATTACAAACTCAGACTGGCGTAATTGAAATAAAAAGAATGAAAAATTATAAAATTAAAAAGATTAATGCAAAAAATATAAATGTTGGGAAATTCTATTTAAAAAATTTTGAGAATATTTGCACAACCGCTACTCTTTCCGGTGGAATAGAAAAAAAGATAAAAGAATTAATACCAGATAACGATTTATTTTCATACTATCACACCCCAACTAAAGGGAAATACAAAGGTCAAAGATCAAAATATTATGTTTATAAAAAAAGAGGAATTTTATTTTTGAAAGAAAACGCTGTGATAAGGCAAAACGGGAAGAAAAAATTTGTAGTTAAATTAGAACAACTGACTAATATTGTTACAAAAGATTTGTGGCAGGGTATAGCAAACGAAGGGGGGGTTAAATTAAAATACGGCAAAAAACCGGAAGAACTGCTCAGAATCGTAATGGATTTAGTTACTCAAAAAGGTGATTTGGTCTTAGATTTTTTTATGGGCACAGGTACAACTTGTGCTGTTGCCCATAAAATGGGTCGGCAATACATAGGAGTTGAGCAACTTGATTATGGGAAAAATAGCGCTGTAGTTAGATTAAAAAATGTTATCAA
>JAKPCM010000009.1 GCA_029553255.1 Caldisericota bacterium
TCTAAAACATCTCTTAAACCTTTTCTTAAATTTTCGAACATTCCATTTTTAATAATATTAATTTATTGTTAATTTGTCAACAAATTTTATAAAATGTTAAAATATTTTTATGGACAAATTTAATAATTATAGTGGTGTTGTTCATATTCATACAACTTACTCAAAAGATAGTGTTTTGAAGCCTCTTGATTTAATTCCTTATTTAAAAAAATATAAAGTTGATTTTGCAATTATCACTGATCATAATAATTTAGAAGCAAAAAAATATGAAGGTTTTTATGAAAATATTCTATTATTAATTGGAGAGGAGATTACACCTGAAGAAGGTAATCATCTCCTCGCTTTTAATATTAAAGACCTTATAAAACCCAAAGAAGATGTTCAATCTGTAATTGATGAAATTAATCTTCAAGATGGTTTATCTTTTATTGAACACCCATTTTTTGAAGGTAATAAGATAATAAAAAACGAAGTAAAAATGAAGTGGTTAGATTGGAATGTTGAAAATTATACAGGTATGTCTGTGTTTAATTTTACTTGTGATGGAGGAGAAAGAATAAATTTATTTAATTATCTTATATTCTATTTTTTCCCTGGATTAGACAAAGATAGACCAAATTATAAAACTATAAATAAATGGGATGAATTAAATAAACATAGGAAAATTGTGGGTATTGGTACATTAGATGCACATTTCTTATATTTTAAAATTCTCAATTTTAAAATTGAGGTTTTTCCTTTTAAATATTATTTTAATTCAATAAGAACTAACATAATAACTGAAAAACCACTTAATAAAGAAACTGTTTATGAAGAGATAAAAAAAGGTCATATTTATATAACTCACAACTATCTTGGAGCAGCAAAAGGTTTTAATTTTTATATACAAAGTGGAGATGGAAAATTTCTAATGGGTGATGAAGTTGAGCTAAAAGGAAATGAAAAAATATTTGTAAAAGCTCCATTAAAATCATTAATTAAACTTATTTATAATGGTGAATGCATTTATCAAAAAGTCGGAAAAGAATTTATCTATGAAAAAGTAGATAAGGGTTTTTACAGAGTTGAACTATATAGATTTCATATGTTTAATTATAAACCATGGATATTTTCTAATCCTATTTATGTTAAATAATATATGATAAAATTTTAATTTATATTAGAATCTTGGAGGTAATTATGAGAATTGGAATTATAGGTGGAAGTGGAGTTTATGATGTAGATGAGTTGAAAAATATAAGTGAGAATAATTTGATAACACCTTTTGGAATATTTGAATATATTATGGGTGAATATGAAAATAAAGAGGTCGTTTTTGTTACAAGACATGGAAAAGGTCATACCTTACCTCCTCATATGATTTCATATAAAAAAATCATCTGGGGAATGAAAGAACTTGGGGTTGAAAAAATCATTGCAACATCTGCTTCAGGATCTTTAAATTTAAATATGAAACCAGGAGATTTTGTCATAATAGATCAATTCATTGATTTTACAGATTCAAGAGAGATAACTTTTTTTGACACTCCTGGTAATGTAGTTCATACAGATATGACTGAACCTTATTGTGAATATTTAAG
>JAKPCM010000010.1 GCA_029553255.1 Caldisericota bacterium
GAAAGAAGTAAGATACCATCTATTTAAAGATAATTTAATAAATAATTAAAACTTTATCCCTTTTAGTATAAAAAATTTTCTATAAGTTCAATAATTTTATAAATTTTAAAAACATAGAACAACATCCACTTTTTAAAAAAAATATTTATTAAAGATTCTTTTACTAATTACTCTATTTTTTCACATAAATTATGAATCTCTCTTAAATCTTAAAGATTATAAAATCTTCACTAACAAATATCTTATGAAATCATTTTGGTTGTATTTTTGGTGGATTTTTCTTTAGCCACTCCTCATGTTTATCATATAGGAGTTCAAAATTTTCATACATTCTTACACTTGTCTCTTTTCTAAAATCATCCATTATTAGCTTTACCTTTCTCCAGATAACATCAAGCCCAAATCCAATGTCAAAAAATAGATCCTCATTTAAATATCCTCTTAAAACAAGAACACCACAGAGTTCAAAGAAGTTACAAACAGTTGAAAAATACTTTCTTTCCTTTGTCCCACTTGTTAATGGATACTTTTCTTTAAATTCCTCATAAGAATTCGCTTTATATTGAGTGTACATCCAGATAAAAGCATCATCCATTTTATCCAACATCCTCATCTCTGTCAATTTTAAAATAATCATTGCGTCATTTTCACTCATAGTTATCCTCCCATAAAAAATTTATATTTTAATTTTACAAAAAAATTTTCTAATTTCTTCTCTTTTTATGATAGGATATCATCATTAAACCTCTTGAAAGTAAAAGAAGGGCTGCAACAATAATCAATAGTTGATATGGATAAAAAGGGTATTTGTTTACTACAATAATAAACATTGTTATAAACCCAAAAACCGCGCCAAAAGGTATTGGTCCCATAAATTTTATGAATCTATCAAGTTTAAGTAGGACATATAAAAAAATAAAACAGATAGCTACAATCACCGATATTATTGTTTCAATTGGAAAAACATAAATTGCTGCGCCAAGAGTCGCTGCTAAACCTTGACCACCTTTAAAATTAAAATAAATTGGAAAGTTATTTCCTAAAATCATAGCTACATAGGACAAAATAATTGTTAAATCACTTTTTCCAAATGTTGTTGCTAAAAAAATAACCAAAATACCTTTTAAACCATCTAAAATACCAACCGTAACTCCAGTTAATATACCAAATTGTCTTGAAACACCTGCAGAACCAGCAAAATCTTTTTCTCTAACATCTCGTTTTTTAATATATTTAGTAATTATAATTCCCCATGTTAATGAACCGATAAAATAACTTAATATTATAATCAATAAATCAATCATAAACCCTCCAATATAATTTCATTTTATCATTAAATTCTTTAAAATTTATTCGGTTTAAAATAACTTGAATTAGTTTAAAAAAATATTTTTTAGAAATTTTTTAATTCTTTATATAATCTCCACTCTCTTTTCCCATATCCAAGAATTTTATATATTTCAAAAATTCTTCCATCTTTTGTTTTAACTATATAGATTTTCTTGTGTTTTCTTTGATACCATCTTCTTTCTAAATCAACTCTTCTCTCTTCAAATAAAATCCTATCAATGATGAATTTTTCACCATTCCATATAAAACTTTCTGGTATTCCAATTGAATCAACCTCAACAGATATTTCCTCACCAATAAAAATATCCATTTCAGTCAAATTATAAAACTAATTAATCAAGTATCAACTAAATGTATAAGTCCGTAACTTACCTTCCAAAATTAAAATCAAAGTGTCTTTAATATCAAAAAGATAAACAATGTTAAATTAGGGACTGACCCTTTTTTAACATTTTTTACTGCTACTATTTATATTAAGAAATTACAATATGTTCGTGAATTTATTCACCAAAAATAAATCATATTGACAAATTATAAATATTTATATAAAATTATTAAACCCTCCCCTATAGGGTAGGAATAAGTTTTAAGAAATTAATTTTAAGGAGAAGGAATGAAAAAGGATATTAAAGAAGGCGAAAAAACAATAAAAAAGAATGAACATATTCATCATAAACATGAAGATGTTCTTAAATTAATAAATATTGCCAAAGGGCACCTTCAAGGTATTGAAAATATGATTCTTCAAGATAAATATTGCATAGATATTTCGAAACAGATTCTTGCAGTAATATCAATTTTGAAAAAGGCAAATCTTGAAATTTTGAAAAAACATCTTGAAACATGTGTAAGAGAATCAAGAAATAGTGATGAATTTGAAGAAAAAATTGAAGAATTGAAAATGGTTCTTGAATATTTAACTAAAGGGAAAGAAGTTTGATATATGAAAAAAAGAGTAACAGTAGAAGTAGAAGGGATGACCTGCGCATCCTGTGCTTTAACTGTAAAAAAAGCAATTGAGAGTACAGATGGAACTTCTGATGTTGATGTAAATCTTGTAACAAATAGTGCAACTTTTTCTTATGATCCAGATATTATAACAATTTTAGATATT
>JAKPCM010000014.1 GCA_029553255.1 Caldisericota bacterium
TTTTTTACGTAATATTTGAACGTTTCGATTATTAAGGGTGTTTTGAAGCTTTAATTGTAATTCTTGAATTTCTAATATTCTTTCTTCTCGTTCAAGTCTTTGCTGTTCTAATTCGTTAGAACGCTCTAACATATCTATTGTGTCCTGATATTGTTTTATTTTTTCATTATGAATTTCTTTATATAAATCATTAAAATTAACAATATCTTTATAACTTATGCCTTCTTCTAACTTTATTTGTTCTGTTAGTAAACGTACTAACTCTTTAGCTTCTTCGGTAGCAATTTTTTCATTTTCTTCTTTTTGTTTCTTTAAGATCTCTATTTTTGCTTTTTTGTATGCTTCAAACTCTGCTTCTGTAATATCATATATTTGTTTTTCACGTTCTTTTATCTGATTCTCTAAGTTTTTCTTATCTATATCTTTTTGTGTATTTAATAACGTTGAAACCAAGCTTTTCGCAGTTTCTTCAAGGGTATCTTTATATTCCTTTATAGAAACCTTGCCTTCTCTGAATTTCTTTGTTAATTCATCTATTCTTTCTTTAAGTTTTTCTGCTTCTTCTGCATTAGCAGGCACAATAGCTTTTAATCTTTCGAGTTCTTCTGCATATTCATTTACTTGTGATGTTGTAACTTCTATCTTTTTACCAATTAATTCTGCTTTTCTGTCAAAATCATTTTCACCAAGAAGATTTAACTGATAATCTAGTTCTTCTAATGCTTGGTCAGATTCCTTAATTTTATCATCAAATTCTTCAAATGAAAGCGTAATTTTATCTAAATCTAAGCTACGAATAGTATTATCTATTTCTGCATATTCATTTTTTAATCCTATAATAGTATCCGTCAATGACTGATATTGCTTTATAGCTTCAGAAATTTCTTTAGCACGTTCCTCACCATAAATTTCTTCAGATATTGTTACTATGTTAAAAGAACCACTAACAACAGCAGAACGTAAAGATTCAGGTATTTTTTGCAATTCTTTTTGTGCAGAATCTTCATAAGTTTTAATTGCTTTTTCCAATAAATCTGCTTTCTTTTGTTGTGCTACAATCATTTTGTCAATAATAGTTTGTTTGCCAGCAGGGGAAAAAGTATCATCTAATTGTTGTTGTAGCTCTTTTAATTCTTGGTTAAGTGATTTTATTTTTGTATTAATAAAATCAAATTGTTCAGAAAATGGGGTAGATTT
>JAKPCM010000016.1 GCA_029553255.1 Caldisericota bacterium
TATCAATATTGCTAAGAAAAGTATAAAAGATAATAAAGATATTGAATTCATAAATATGGATATTAGAGATATTGATTTTGTAAATGAATTTGATGGTGCAATATCAATTTGGACAAGTTTTGGATATTTTGAAGATGAAGAGAATTTTGATTTATTAAGAAGAATATATAAAGCCTTAAAAAAAGGTGGTAAATTTCTTTTAGATATTGAGAATATATATTATTTAGTAAATAATCTTCCAAAAGAGAGATGGGAAAAAAAAGAAGGAATGTATATATTAGAAAAAAATAAAATAAATTTAAGGACAAGTAGATTAAAAACAGAAAGAATTTTTATTAAAAATGGAAAGACTTATGAATATATAAGGAATTATAGAATATACAGTTTAAGTGAGATAAAAAATTATTTAGAAGAGGCAGGATTTAGAATTATTAGCTGTTATGGAGGATATGAAAAAGAAGAATTGAATCTATTTTCAAAAAGATTGGAGATAGTTTCTGAAAAATTATAAGTATCAATTTTAATTTTATTATCTTTAATTTCAATTTCAATTGCACCATCTTCATCTGTTCTTAATATTTTTGAATTGATGCTTGAGAGTAAATCTAAAATATCATCTGATGGGTGCCCAAAAACATTTGAACCAACAGATATGATTGAATATTTTGGTCCGATTAAATTAAAAAAATTCATATCATACGAATTTTTGCTTCCATGATGAGGTACTTTTAAAAGAGTTAAATCATTTATTAAATCTGGATAGAGTTTATAAATTTCATTGATTGCTTCAACCTCAATATCACCAGTAAGTAATGCTGAGAAATTTTTATATTTTAATAAAATACACAAAGAGTTATTATTGTCATTTGCTCTTAAATAATCTTTCCCACCTGAAATAGGATTCAATATGACAAATTCTAAACCATCTATTTCAAAAGAATCTCCCCTTTTTAAATCTATTTTTTTAACATTTTGTTTTTCTAATATGTTTATCAAATCTTTTCCATAATTAATTAATTCTACATCTGGATAGGCAATATATTCCACTTCTTCTCTTTTAATGATATGGAAAAGACCCTCTGTGTGATCGCTATCTTCGTGTGTAAAAGTCAATAAATCTATTTTATTAATCCCCAATCTCTTTAATGAATTTAATACTCTTATTCCTGGACTACTTTTTTCTTTATAAAAAGTTCCGCCACCATCAATCAAAATATATTTATTATTTGGCGTTTTGATTAAGATTGAATCTCCTTCACCTACATCAAAAAATGTTATTCTCATTTTTCCAAAATCAGAGATATAAGGATATATGAAAGAGACAATAACCGAAATAATAAGAATTATAAATAAAGGTCTGTATCTTTTAATTTCGAAGTTTGAGTTTAAATAGAGAATAAAAAGGAAAAAAAGAGAGAAAAATAAAATTAGAAAAATTACTGAGGGTTTTTTAACTCCAAAAGCTGCTGATGGAAGGTTTGAAAAAAATAGAATAATTTTATAGAAAATTATAAAGATTGGTTGCAAAATAGTTAAAATATTATTTATCAAAATTGATAATATAACAAAGAAAAATAGAAGTGGAAGAATTAAAGATATAATAGGAATTATTATTAAATTGGAAATAAAT
>JAKPCM010000021.1 GCA_029553255.1 Caldisericota bacterium
AATTTACCAATAAGAATAGAGAAAATAAAAATTGAAAAACCTGTTAATCTAATTGAAACTTATATAGAATAAAAAAATTTTTAATGTAAAATAAAATTGGAGGAAAGACATGGAGATAAAGGTTATAAAATTAAAAAATCCAAAGGAATATAATGTTATCATTGGACAATCTCATTTTATAAAAAGTGTTGAGGATTTATATGAAGCATTAGTTACAAATTCACCTTCAATTAAATTTGGGATTGCCTTCAATGAATCTTCAGGACCAAGATTAATTAGATTCACTGGTAATGATGATGAATTAATTGAACTTGCAAAAGAAAATGCCTCAAATATTGGTGCGGGTCATCTGTTTGTTATTTTTTTAAAGGATTCATACCCAATAAATATTCTTAATAGAGTTAAAATGGTTCAGGAAGTTGTTAATATTTTTGCAGCAAGTTCAAATCCAATGGAGATAGTTGTTCTTGAAACTGATTTAGGAAGAGGTGTACTTGGTATTATTGATGGTGGTTCACCATTGGGTTTTGAAGATGAAGAGGAAGTTAAAAAAAGAAAGGAATTGTTGAGGAGAATAGGCTATAAATTATGATTATTGAAGATTATGATTTTGGAATAATGAGAATTGATGGTAAGGTTTATAAAAAGGATTTAATAATCTTACCAGAAAAAATAGTCGATAATTGGATAAGAGAAGAGGGTCATTTTCTAAAGATTCAAGATCTATTTGAAATTTTTGAAACTAATTTAGAAACTTTAATAATTGGAACAGGTGCATATGGGTTAATGAAAGTTTCAGAAGATTTAATTAAGAAGTTAAAAGATATGAAAATTGATTATCATATCTCTGATACATTTGAAGCAGTAAAAAAATTTAATGAAATAAAAAATAAAATAAAAGCAGGTGCTTTTCATTTGACCTGCTAATAATATTTATAAAAAAGGAGGCAAAAAATGTATTATGTTATTTATAAAGATAAATTAAAAGAGGGTAAAACAATTGATGATTTCAAGAAATGGCTTGACGAGTTTATGTCTCTCCAGAAAGAGTGGGGTGCAATTGATTATGATGTTTACAAACCACTTTATGGAGAAGCAAATATCTTCTATGTAAGATACACAGTTGAATCACTTGATGAATGGAAAAAGGGGCTTGAATCACCTGAAGGAAAAACATTAATCGATGCAATAAGTAAAGTTATTGATATTGCACATGTTGATGTAGAAGTGATGGAGAAAATAGAAATTTAATAAAAATGGCTAAATATATTTTCGTTACTGGTGGGGTAATGTCCTCACTTGGTAAGGGTATTATTTCATCTTCTATTGGATTAATATTAAAAAGTATGGGGTATAAAGTTTCTATGTTAAAATTTGACCCATATTTGAATGTTGATGCTGGCTCAATGAATCCATATCAGCATGGTGAGGTATTTGTGACAAAAGATGGAGGAGAGGTTGATCTCGATATTGGCCATTATGAGAGATTTTTATCAGAAGATTTATCTAAAACAAATAATGTAACAAGTGGAAGTATATATAAAACAATAATAGAAAAAGAGAGAAAAGGAGATTATTTAGGTCAAACAATACAGGTAGTTCCCCATCTCACAGATGAAATAATTTTAAGAATAAAAGAGATTTTGAAAAAAGATAATAGTGAAATAATAGTCGTTGAAATTGGAGGAACAGTTGGCGATATAGAATCACTTCCATTTCTTGAAGCTGCAAGTGAGTTAAAAAATCAAGAAAAAGATGTTTTCTTTTTTCATGTGACATATGTTCCATATCTTGATATAACAGAGGAATTAAAAACAAAACCAACTCAACACTCTGTTAAGGAGTTAAGAAGTATAGGTATCTATCCTGATATTCTTTTTTTAAGAGGAAAAAAAGAGTTAAAGGAATCAGAAAAAGAAAAACTATTTAGATATCTTGGAATTCCAAAGGAAAGAATAATTTCAGTTATAGATTTAAATTCACATTATTTTGTACCAGAATTACTCCTTAATTCAAAAATAAAAGAGATCTTAGAAGAACTATTCAATGAAAAAAGAGATATAGATATTTCAAACTGGAAAAATTTCACATCAAAATTGAATAGTGGAGAAAAAATTAAAAAAGTTGGTATTCTTGGTAAATATGTAGAATTAAAAGATGCTTATATATCATTAAAAGAAGCATTAATTCATTCACAGGTTGAAACAGATACAAAAATTGAAACAATATGGATATCTTCAGAAGATTTAAAAAATTTAGAAAGAAATATTAATGAGGTTGATGGAGTAATAATACCTGGAGGATTTGGGAAAAGAGGAATTGAAGGTATGATTGAAGGAGCAAAAATTTGTAGATTAAGTAAAAAACCTTTACTTGGTATCTGTCTTGGTCTACAGGTTATTATTATTGAATTTTTTAGAAATGTTGTTGGCTTAAATGATTCTAACTCAACTGAATTTGATGAAAAAACATCTAATCCAATCATTGATTTACTTTCATCTCAAAGAGATATAAAAGTTCTTGGCGGAACTATGTGTCTCGGAGAAAGAGAATTAATAATGAAAGAAGATACAAAGGCATACAAAATATATAAAAGAATTTTTATAAAGGAAAGGCATAGACATAGATATACATTTAATCTTTCATATTTAGATATACTTGAAAAAAATGGAATGTTAATTTCAGGTAGAAGTAGAGACGGGGAGGTAGAAATTATAGAATTGAAAGATCACCCATTTTATATTGGAGTCCAGTTTCATCCTGAATTTTCTTCTAAACCTTTATCCCCACATCCTCTATTTTCAGGTTTCATCAATTCTTTGTAAAAAATCTTCAAAGTATGAAGGCAAAGGGATTTCAAAAGACATTTTTTCTTTTGTTCTTGGATGAGTAAAGATAATTTTTTTAGAATGAAGTAATTGCCCCTGCAACTCTGGAGAAGGTGTTCCATAAATTTTATCACCAACTATTGGATAACCTATATATGAAAGATGGACTCTTATTTGATGTGTTCTCCCTGTTCTTAATGATACTTCAAGAAGGGTATAATCTTTAAATCTTTTTAAAACCTTAAATTCTGTAACTGCTTCTCTCCCAGAAAAAGATGGTTTTACAAACTTTTTACTTCTAAAATTTTTTGTCAATGGAATTTCAATAATACCTTTATCTTCTTTAACTACACCTTTTACAACTGCATAATAAATTCTTTTTATCTTTCTTTCTTTTAAATCGTTTGATAAAATTTTGTGAGAAAAGTCATTTTTTGCTACAAGAATAAGTCCAGAAGTATCTTTATCTAATCTATGAATGATACCTGGTCTTAAAACTCCACCAATTCCTGATAAATTTTTTGAGTAATAAAGAAGAGCATTTACAAGAGTGCCCTCTTTTTTATTTCCTACTGGATGCGTTAACATTCCCTGTGGTTTATTTACAACTATTATGTCATTATCCTCATAAACAATCTCAATGTTCAATTTTTCTGGTTTTAAATTTAGTGGCTCTGGCTCTTTTAAATTAATTTCAACTAAATCATTAACTTTAATTCTATATGAAGGTTTTTTAATTGAGCCATTGACATAAATACAATTTTCTTTTATCAAATTTTTAATATACTCTCTACTAAAAGATGGATAGGTTTTTTTTAAAAATTGATCAAGCCTTATATCTTCCTCTTTTGAAACTAATTTTATCAATCCATTTTCCATAAAAAAATCAACATAAGGATTATTCCTATTGTTATATATGAATCAGATAGATTAAATACAGGAAAATTTTTCACGCTTATAAAATCTATGACGTATCCATATTTTAATCTATCAATTAAATTTCCTAAAATTCCTGAGGAAATTAAAGAAATATTGAATGTTATAAAAAAAGTTTTAGGTTCTATTTTAATAAAAAAATATAAAAGAAGCATTAAAGCAACAAATGATATTATTATAAAAAAGTATCTACCCTCAGGAAATATACCAAAAATTCCTCCCCTATTTTCAACTTTTTCAAATTTTAATAGGTCTTTAAATATATGGATTGTTTCACTATAATCTAAATTTTTAACTACCAAATATTTTGAAATTCTATCAAGAAAAGTAAAAATCAATGTAAAAATTAAAAAATATATAAAATAATAAAATTTCATAATTTTATGATATCAAATTATTGCAATAATTTTTCTATTTTTTCTTTTAAGATTTTTTCTTCTAATGGAATGTATAACAATTTATTTTTACTTTTTTGACCAGATATTATTTTTATCCCCTTAATATTTAAAATGTCTTCAAGAAATTTTATTAATTCGTCATTTGCTTTGTTTTCAACCGGAGGTTTAGATATATTAATATAAAGAACATTATCTTTGTATTCTTTTATTGAATTTTTCTTTGAATTTGGAGTTACTTTTACAATTAAGTTCAAAATTTTAAAAGGGGAGGATTACCTCCCCCTTTTTTTCCTATTTTACAGCATGACAGGAAACAAAATGGTCCTTCTTTATTTCTCTTTGTTCTGGTATTAATTCTCTACAAACTGGCATTGCTACTGGACACCTTGTATGGAATACACAACCACTTGGAGGGTTAATTGGAGATGGTATATCACCTTGTAATACTGCTCTTTCTTTTTTAATTTCAGGATCTGGTATTGGAACTGAAGAGAGTAGTGCTTGAGTGTATGGGTGAAGTGGGCTATCAAAAAGTTCATCATTTACAGCTATCTCCATAACTCTGCCAAGATAGAGTACAACTATTCTATCGCTCATATGTCTTATAACTGCCATATCATGTGCAATGAATAGATATGTTAGATTTAGTTTTTCTTGGAGATCATTTAAAAGATTTATCACCTGGGATTGGATAGAAACATCAAGAGCAGAAACTGGTTCATCGCAAACAACAAATTTTGGATTCAAAATTATTGCTCTTGCTATCCCAATTCTCTGTCTTTGACCGCCTGAAAACTCATGTGGATATCTGTTTATATATTCAGGTCTCAAACCAACAAGCTCCATTACTTCAACTACTCTATCAAGAATCTCTTTTCTTGTTTTGTAAATATTATGAACAACTAAGGGTTCTCCAATTATTTCAGAAATTGGCATTCTTGGATTTAGAGAGCCATATGGATCCTGGAATATTATTTGAAAATTTCTTCTCAATCTTCTTAACTCTTCACCTTTCAACTTATTTATTAATGTACCTTGAAAATTTATATCACCTGAAGTTGGAGGATAAAGCATTAAAATTGTTTTACCAATTGTTGTTTTTCCTGAACCAGATTCACCAACAAGACCTAAGGTTTCACCTTCATAAATATCAAAAGAAACATCATCAACAGCTTTAACATGTGCAATAACTCCTCCAAGAACTCCACCATGAATTGGAAAATATTTTTTTAAGTTTTTTACACTAACCAATGGTTCACTCATTTTATACTCCCATTCCTGGTTTTAGGTAGTTCCAACATTTAACAAAATGACCAGGAGCTATCTCTTCAATTTTAGGATCTTCTTCTCTACAAATCTTTGTTGAATATGGACATCTTGGATTAAAATAACAACCTGTTGGTAGATGATAAGGATTAGGAACAACACCTTCTATTATTGGTAATTTTTGGCCTTTCACTCTTTTTTTTGTAACAAGTGGAATTGAACTAAGAAGTCCATAAGTATATGGATGTTGAGGAGATTTAAAAATTGTTTTTATATCTGAATATTCAACTATCTTTCCAGAGTACATAACTGCAACATTATCAGCCATTTCAGCAATAACTGATAGATTATGTGTGATTAAAAGAATTGCCATTCCAATTTTTCTTTTTAAATCTTTCATAAGTTCAAGTATTTGTGCTTGAATTGTAACATCAAGTGCTGTTGTTGCTTCATCAGAAATGAGTAAATCTGGATTACAGGACAAAGCCATAGCAATCATAACTCTCTGTCGCATTCCACCTGACATCTGATGTGGGTATTCATTATATCTTTTTTCAGGATCTGGAATTCCTACCAAATCAAGCATTTCAATTGCTCTTTTTTTTGCCTCTTCTTCTGTTACATCTTGATGTACTAAAACTGCTTCACTTATTTGATATCCAACAGTAAAAACAGGATTTAAGGATGTCATAGGTTCCTGGAAGATCATAGAAATTTGACTACCTCTTATTCTTCTCATCTCTTCTTCACTTTTTTTAAGAATATCTTCACCTTTAAACCAAATCTCTCCACCAACAATTTTTCCAGGTGGCCAAGGTATTAATCTCATTATAGAAAGAGATGTAACTGATTTTCCACATCCAGATTCTCCAACAAGTCCAAGAGTTTCTCCAACACTTATCTTTATATCAACTCCATCAACTGCTCTTACAACTCCTTCATCTGTGTAAAAAAAAGTTTGTAAATCTTTTGTCTGAACAAGAATATCATCTTTCATAATAATCTCCTTTAAAGTTTCAATCTTGGATCAAGTGCATCCCTTAGACCATCTCCAAGAAAGTTAAAAGCAAGTACAGTTATAAAAATAGCTATTCCAGGAAACCAAATAAGCCAAGGAGCGTTAAACATAGCACTTTGAGCATTTTGCAACATATTTCCCCATGATGGAGTCGGAGGCATAATACCAAAACCAAGATAACTTAATGATGCTTCATAAATTATGTTTCCACCAACTCCTAAAGTCGAAGACACAATTATTGGAGCCATAGAATTAGGAAGTAAATGTTTCCAAATAATTCTTGAGTTTGAAGCACCAATTGCTCTTGCTGCTTCTGTAAATTCTTGCTCTTTTAAAGAAAGATAAACCCCTCTAACAAGTCTTGCATCTGTCATCCAACCAAATATAGTAATAACAAGAATTATTTTCCAAACCCCACCACCAGGAATAATGGTTGCAAGAACAACAAGAAGAGGCATAACAGGTATAGAAAACATAATATCAGTAAATCTCATTAGTAAAGTATCCAAAATTCCTCCATAATAACCTGAAATTGCACCAACAAAAACTCCGATAATTATGGCAGAAAAAACTGAGGCAAAACCAACGAAAAGCGATATTCTTCCTCCATACAATATCCTTGATAAAGTATCTCTTCCTAATTCATCTGTTCCAAATAGATGATATTTTGAGGGTGGTTTATATTCTCCAACAAATGGGTTATCAGGATCATAATTACTCATATCATTGTAGTGATATTTAACAAAAAAAGGTCCAATAAGACAGGCTAAAATAATTATTATAAGTAATACTAAAGATATTATTGCAAGTTTATGCTTTTTTAATCTTTTAAATACTATTTGCCAATAAGTTTCAGCTTTATATGTTGTTAATTCACTTTCATATTCTTGTGATATTGCCATATTTCACCTCTAATTAAGTATATTTTATTCTTGGGTCAACTACTGCATAAAGAATATCTGCAAAAAGATTTCCAAAAATTAATAAATAAGATTCAAGAAGTAAAGTAACCATTGCAAGAGGGTAATCATTGTTAAGCATTGCATTCAAGGTTAATCGACCCATCCCAGGTATGCCAAAAACTGTTTCTGTAATCATAGCACCGGAAATTAAACCTGGTATAGCAATACCAAGCAAAGTTATTATAGGTATCAATGCATTTCTCAAAGCATGTTTATATATAACAACTCTTTCTGATAAACCTTTAGCTCTTGCAGTTCTAACATAATCTTGTCTTATAACTTCAAGCATTGAACTTCTTGAATATCTCATCCAGCCTCCCATAGTATTGAAAGCTAAAACAACAACAGGAAGTATAAAATATTTTGTTTGATCTAAAAGTCTAACTAAAAAAGGAGCACTTTCCAACCCTGGAGTCATTACTCCACCTATAGGAAGCCATTTTAATCTAACACCAAAGATCATAAGTAGTATAAAACTAAACCAAAAAGTTGGCATTGACATACCAAAAAAAGCAAATCCTGTAAAAAAATAGTCAAGTATGCTATATTGATGAATCGCTGAATATATTCCAATTGGAACTGCAACAATGAAAGCTAAAATAAAAGATGCAACAGTAAATTTTAAAGTCCATAAAAGGGAATTTTTCACTAATTCTGCAACTGGTCTTCCTCCGCTAAAAATTGAAACACCCCAATTACCTGTAAGCATAGACCAAAACCACTTGAAAAATCTTAAATGTATTGGTAAATCAAAACCCCATGCATGTTTCATTCTTGCGATGTCTTCAGGTTTTATTCTTGGATTTAAAGCATATTGAGCAAATGGATCACCAACTAAATTTAAAACTAAAAAGGTAACTAAAGCTACACCAATTAAAAGAGGTATCATCTGTAAAATTCGTCTAATTAAATAATTTCTCAAAGTGGATTATCCTCCTTTTTGTAAAATTCCCCCCAAAAGAATCTTGGGGGGAATTAAAAAATAAAATCTTTTTCTTAATAATCTATCCTATTTTTCGAAATACCAAAGTTCTGTATTATATGTATAACCAATAGAAGAAGAGATTGTATAATCAAAACCTGCCATAGCAAGATTTGATTTTATTGTATATATATCTGTGAACCAGTTAAGAGGAATTGCTGGAAGAAGAGCATTCAATCTTGCTTGTACCTTTTGATATGCACTCTTACGAACTTCTGGATCAACAACATGTGTTGCTGTATAAATTGCTTCATCAAGTTCAGGATCTCTTATACCAGTATAGTTTTGTCCTTGCCAATTGTTTTCTTCTGTTGGAATTTGATCTGAATGCCATATTGTATATCCACTTGGCTCAAGAGGATCTCCACCCCAAGCAAATAGAGCAAGCTGGAACATTCTATGTGTGCAATATGTACCAAAGAAATAGGTGGAAGAAAGGAATTTGAGTTGTAAATCGATTCCTATATCTTTTAACTGCTTTTGAATGATTACTGCTTCATCTTTTCTATCTTGTCTTGTTGTTGTAGAAAGTTCAAGTGTTAATTTCTTTCCATCTTTATATCTATATCCATCTGCTTGAAGTACCCAACCAGCTTCGTCAAGTAATTTTTTAGCCTCAGCTGGATTATATGATGGAACTTTATGAACTGGATGAGTTAAAGCAACATCGAGGAAGAATATATTATCAGAGACATTTCTTGCATTTCTATGTACCTTTCTTACAATTTCATCTCTATCAATTGCAAGAATTAATGCTTTTCTAACTCTTATATCACTTAAAATTGGATCATCACAATTAATATCAATATGCTCCCAGAAAGTTGAAGTAATATATTGGAATGTTACTCCCTTTGCTGCCTTCTTAGCATTTTCTGCTTCTACTGTGCCTAAACCAATCAACGAAACATCAATAGCACCGGAAATAATATTCATCATTAATGTGTTTGTATCTGGATACCATTTATATTGGAACTCTTTTATTAATGGCTTTGAGCCAACCCATCCAAACCAATTTGGATTTGGTTCAAGTGTAATATATGCACCTTCTACCCATGCTTTAATTTTGTATGGACCAAGATGTACTGGTTTCTTTACAGCTTCAGATGCTACTAATTCCTCTGTTGGTATCTTACTATAAATATGTGATGGATAAATTGGTAAACCTGTGTTAGCAAATGGTGTTGGTTCGCTCCAATATACAACCATAGTATATGGATCTGGCCAATCAATTTTTGTTATCTTATCATATGGATCTGTTGTTGGAATTTGAGCAACTTTCCCAGATAAATATATCTCATAAACTGCATATTCAATATCTGCTTTATAATCCACAGGTGTTCCATCACTCCATTTTATACCTTTTCTTAAATAATAAGTGGTTTTCATTGTTCCATCGGAGTTTACAACCCAGGTTCCATCTTTAAGATTTGGGACATTTGTTGATATTCTTGGGAATAGTGTTCCATCTGGCCAAGCACCAATTAATCCATCTTCATATTGCATTGCAATATTTCTTTGAGCCATCATAGAAGTTGCAAATGAAACTAATGCATCTGGCTCTTGTGTTTGTCCAACAATACACCTATCTGATTGAACAGGAGGAGAAATAATTCCTCTATAGATAGCATAAGCACATTCTGCTCTTGTCCCTGGATTTTTTGGTGCGACTAATACACCTGTTCTATATGTTAAAACTTGAACATCAGGTCTATAAGCAACTGTAACTGCTCCAACTGCCCAGCTTGAAATAGATTTCCAATCATTTCCCCAAACAACAGGTTCTGTTATTTTTGCTGCTTCAGAATTTAAGCCTTTTACATTTATCATAACTGCTGCCATTTCTTCACGAGTAATTGTTCTACTTGGACCAAATGTTCCGTCTGGATAACCTTTAAGATATCCCGCCTTTACTGCTGTTTCAACTTGTTTGTATGCCCAGTGATTGGTTGGAACATCTTTAAATGTTGGAGTTGCAGGAGAAATAAGAGTTAATTTCTTTGCGAGAACAACCATTGTGGCAAATTCTGCTCTTGTAACATTATTTCCTGGTTTAAAAGTCCCATCTGGATAACCTTTTAAAATACCAAGTTCAACAAGTTTATTAATCTCTTTGTAAGCCCAATAACTTTCAGGTACATCAGGGAATTTCGCTTGAGCAAAAACACTACCCCATGCACCAAAACCAACTAATAACAGCAGTACTAACATTACTGCTAAAACTTTTTTAAACATCTAAACCCTCCTTTTTGTAAGGTTTTTTAAATTTTTTTGCTGTTTTTTTGGAACTTATTCTCACCTCCCTTTTTTCTTTTAAATTTTATAATAATTTTCAAATTTGTCAATATATTTGTTATTGCAAAGTGAGATATTAATTTTTAATTATTTATGAAATTTAAAAAAATCTTTTCTAAAATTCTCGTTTTAACTTTTTATCGGTCTGAAAAATTAAAAATAATTAATAGATATAAAAAACATTGTGTCTGAAATTTAAATCATTTTCTCGGTAATTATTTATATTTTAATTTTTGTTATATAAAAGATATTATCTATATGATTCATAATTAGTAATCTAATTTTTTCTATTGATGATAAGATTAAAATGGTAAACAATATCAACACTATCATAGATTAAAATTAATTTATTTTTGTTAATAATTCTTAGTCTAATTATTATGTAAAACAATAAAAATTCTTTTCAATTTGTTTTTTGGAAATCTTCTACTTTTTCAAATGATATTCTTATTCACTTTATAACTTTTTCTTCTATTTCATCAAATTTACAAACATTTGCTCTACATTTTTTCTCTTTAATATGTTCATAATATTCATCTCTAAAATATTTCAAAGTAGATAACACTGGATTAGGGGCTGTTTGACCTAAAGCACATAAACTTGTTGATTTAACAACTTTAGCTAATTCTTCGAGTCGAGTTATATCTTCCATTGTTCCTTTGCCTTTTGTTATTTTATCAAGTATATTATACATTTGTTTCAAACCAACTCTACATGGAATACATTGACCACAAGATTCATCAACAGTAAATTCAAGGAAAAACTTAGCAATATCAACCATACAGTTATCTTCATCAAGAACAATTAATCCACCAGAACCCATTATAGCTCCAAGCGATGTTAAAGATTCATAATCAACTGGTGTATCAAGATTTTGTTCAGAAACACAACCGCCAGAAGGTCCACCAATTTGAACAGCTTTAAATTTTTTACCATTGGCGATTCCACCACCGATATCAAAAATTATTTCTCTAAGACTTATTCCAATTGGAACTTCTACAAGACCAGTGTTAATAACTTTGCCAGAAAGTGCAAAAACTTTTGTTCCTTTACTTTTTTCAGTTCCAACTGAAGAAAACCACTCTGGACCATTTAAAATTATTTTTCTTATATTTGACAAAGTTTCAACATTATTTATAATAGTGGGTTTACCCCATAAACCCTTTTGAGCTGGAAATGGTGGTCTTGGTCTTGGTTGCCCTCTTTCGCCCTCAATAGATGCTATCAATGCTGTTTCTTCTCCACAAACAAAAGCACCTGCTCCAATTCTTATATCAATATCAAAATTAAAATCTGTTTCTAATATTTTTTTCCCTATTAAACCATATTTTTTTGCTTGTTTTAACGCTAATTGTAATCTCTTAACAGAAAGTGGATATTCAGCTCTGATATAAATATATCCTTTATTAGCGCCAATTGCATATCCTGCTATTGCCATTCCCTCCAAAACTGTATGTGGATCGCCTTCGCAAACTGACCTATCCATAAAAGCACCAGGATCCCCTTCATCACCATTACATATAACAAATTTTTGGTCACCTTTTGCTTCTCTTGCAAATTTCCATTTAAGGCCAGTTGGAAAACCTGCTCCTCCTCTTCCTCTTAAACCAGATTTTGTTACTACATCAATAACCTCTTCTGGCGTCATTTCTGTAAGAACTTTAGCTAAAGCTTCATATCCACCTGTTCCAATATATTCATCTATATTTTCTGGATCTATATTTCCACAATTACCTAAAACTATCTTTAGTTGTTTTTCGAAAAAAGGGATGATTTTCTTTTCTTCAACTTTTTTTCTTGTTTCAGGAGTTTCCCACAAATACTCTTTTACCGGTCTACCTTTAATGAAATGTTCATCTACAATCTTTTCGATTTTATCTTCATTTAAGCTAATATAAAAAGAATTATCAGGATAAACAATCATTAAAGGGCCATACTGACAAGGACCCATACAGCCAGTTTCAATAACTTTAACCTCATCTTGTAAATTCTTTTCATTTATTAAAGTCATTAATTTATTTTTAACAGCCTCTTCCCCTGATGAAAGACATGCAGCTCCACTACAAATTAAAACAGTTAAAATAGTCATCTTTCCACCTCAAATTTTTATAATATAATCAGAAATTTGATTTCCATTTATAATATGCTCAACAATTATTCTTCTTGCAATATCAGGCGATACATTTCCATATATAGTATCTGGTTTTCCTTCTTCTTTAACAATAACAAATGGCTCTTTAGATGGAAAATCTTTTTCCCCAGTTTGAGAAATTATTACATCTGTTAAATTCCTTTTTTCGATTTCATCAATAAGTGTTTTTAAAACCTCTCTTGCTCCAGCCGCAATTCCACTTGTGCCCATACCTACGACTATATTAACCCTTGCTTTACCTTTTCTTAATTCCATTTCTTTTTGAACTTTTTCTCTTAATTTTCGTAAATCTTCAACTTTCACAATTCGCCTCCATCTTTTCAAAATTTTCATAAAAATAACTTTTCAAAAATTTAATAACTTCTGGGTGGCTCAAAGGTACATCACCCAAAAAATTTTTAATTTTTTTTGTGTCAAACTCAAAAATTTTGCCATCCTTATTATAATAAATATAAAAATCACAAGCACAAGCAATAATTAAGATTAAAAAACTATTTTCTAAATCACCAATTGGTGATAAATTTGGATGACTTTTTCTAAATTTTGCATAAATTCTTGTACCAAAATTTTCCTTACTCTCTATTTTAAACTCGCCATCGCATAATAATGCAATCTGTTTAAAAAGAGGTATACCAAAACCTACTTCTTTACCACTTTTAGTTGTATAAAAAGAATCCTGAACTTTCTCTAAAATATCCTTTTCAATTCCTATACCATTATCTTTTATCTCAATTGTTATATAATCATTTTTTGAATCTTCGAATATTATCATTTCTATCAAATTAGCTTTTGCTGAAATTGAATTTTGCACAATATCAATAATGTGAAGAGAAAGTTCATCCATTTGTTTGATTCTCTTTTCTCCTATATTCCTCTATTATTGATTTTGCTTTATCGGGAGATAAATTTCCATAAACATCTTTATTTATCATCATTACAGGTGCAAGTCCACAACATCCAAAACATCTTGCAGTTGATAGAGTAAAAAGTTTATCCGCCGTGGTTTCTCCTACTTTAATATTTAAATCTTCTGACAATGCTTTAAGCACTTTTTCAGAACCTTTAACAAAACATGCAGTACCTAAACATATATTGATTAAATACTTAGCAGCTGGCTCTGTTCTAAAAAAATGATAAAAAGTAACAACTCCATAAATTTTACTTAATGGAACCTTTAACTCATTAGAAATAAAACAGAGGACTTCTTCTGGTAAATAGCCAAAAATTTCTTGAGCTCTATGTAACGCTTCAATCAGTGATGGTTTCTCTTCTTTCTTCAAAATTCTTAAACTCAATCTAAGTGCATCATATTGAGGATTCTCTTTAATGTCACACTTTTGCATAAAATTTACCTCCTTATTTATATAATGTTATAATCTTTACTAAAAATTTTGTATCAACATCTTCTTGAATAAAACCAAACAGTGAGATTGTGTAAAAAAAAATAGTATCAGTAAAAGAAGGAATAATATCTGTTTTTCTACCTTTTACAATTTTATATAATTTATTATGAGTAATTTTAGATAAATTTATCAATAACTTTTCTTCATGTCCTAAAACAATTTTTTCTACATCAACTATTGCCTGAATACTAAAATATTCTGAATCATTTTTAACATCAGGTAATTTTTCATAAATAATTTTACATACAGATAAAGAATCATCAAAATATATTAGAAGATGAACTTTGTTTTTTGTTCGCAAATCCATTACAAAAAAATTTTTGAATATTTGCTTTTTGGCTTGAACTTGGTTACAGTTTTTATCAGCAATTTTTTTTGATAAAAGAGTGTTATCCATATAATTAAGATTCGTGATTGAATTCAAGTTAAAGTCAACTTCCTTTACTTCCTTAACAACATTTTTTGATAATGTCTCTAAACTTCCACAAGGAGATAGAGTTGAATGAATATGCAAATCTGCCATAAATTTACCCATCTTTCAAAATTTTATAAAGTTTACCTGATATTGTAAATGGATCGAGTTCAGTTCCCAACAACCACAATCCCTCTTCATTTGATTTTTTTATAACTTCTTCATCAGGAATTAGATTATTACAAATTATTATTCCAGTTAATTCTCTAATTGAAGCAACTGCAATTATATTTAAATGTCTTTGAACAGTTATCCATAAAGATTTTTTTGGTGCTTTTGCAAGTACAACTGATAGTAAATCTGAAGTATATCCATTTTCAACAATTTTCTCTTTACCTGAAGAAAAGATTGTTAGATTAAGTGCATCAATAATTGAATTTATATCCATAACAAATTTCATTATATTTATTTATGTTAATTTGTCAACAATATGTATAAATGTTTCTGAAAAAGTTTAAAAATAGTTTACAAAAGTAGGCTGTCTGTTTTTGTAAACATTAAAAAAATTAAATTATATGATATAAATTTTTATTCCAAATCTCTTGAACCAATAAATCTTATTCTTCCAGTTGCAGGAGTTATATAAATAGTTATAACTTTTGGAAGTATAGAGGTCTCTGGAAAAGTTATCCAAAGCATCATTCTATGGAAGTAGTAATCTATATTATCGATGGAAAAACTGGATTCCCGTTTTCACGGGAATGACAAAAAAAGAGTTTTCATGGGAATGACAAAAAAAGAGTTTACACGGGAATGACAATAAACACTGTAATTCCTGCTGAAGCATGGATATATATTATTGATAAAAACAGTAGATTCCCGTTTTCACGGGAATGACAAAAAAAGAGTTTTCACGGGAATGACAAAAAAAGAGTTTTCACGGGAATGACAAAATAGGAATATTTACTTGGGAATGACATAATAAAGAGTTTTTAATAATTTTGTATAACTTCATATTATATTATAAAATCTAAAAAAAATGAGACTTTGGTGCCTGACACCTTTGTCTCATAAATTTTTCTCTTCAATAAATTTGCATTCAGTTAATTTTATTTTGTTTAAAACAACATCCTCAGCAAAAGATCTACAAGATGGTGCTCCACAGGAACCACAATCAAATTTTGGTAGTAAATCATAAATAGTGTTTACTTCTTGAAATATTTTTGCTGCTATATCCATATTTTCTGAAAGAAGGTATTGAGGTCTTGGGTTTATCTTTTCGGTTAATAATAGGTTTTCATCTTTCAAAAATTCATCAATATCCTTTTCAACAACATCTGACATTAAAGATTTTCTTCTTTTTTCTTCTTCTCTCTGATTATAAAAATTTAATAAAAAATTTTGATTTTTTAAAAAAACACCTCCAACACATCCTAATAAGCATGCTTTTGCATCTATATAATCAAAATATGGAATTTTTTCCTCCTCCATTTCATCAAAAAATTTATTTATATTCCAAATTCCATCTATTGAAATCACTTTAAATTCTTCAAGGAAATCCTCTTCTCCTCCTCTTCTTCCAGAACTCACACCAACTTTACCTGATTTGAAAAATTCTCCTGAACCCTCAATTTTTTCTATCATTAACCTTTTATAAATGTCAGAAAGTGAAAATACACCATTAAATGGTGAAGATTTTAATCCTAATGGATTTTTCAATGCAGTTACTTTGCAGGGGTATGTTGATAAATAAAATAAACCAAAACTCTTTATATTTTTTCTCTTTTCTTTTATATAGTTACCAAGAATATCAAGAGGTAGATTTATTACAGTAAGATTATTAATTAAAAGAGGATAATTCACCTGTAACAATCTTACAATTGCAGGGCAGGAAGTTGGAATAATTGGTTTTATAGTATCTTTTGTTTCTTTTAATATTTTTTGTAAAGCAATTAAATAGGCTTCATTACCAATACCTTCTTCCCATATTTCATTAAAACCAAGAGAGAATAATCTTTTAATAACATCTTCATATGATAACATTCCGAAATTAATAGAAGGGAAAATGTTTGGAACAATTAATATATTATAATCAAAATTTTTGATAACTTCTATATTGTCATAAAAACTGTATATAGAACCTGTTGGACAAACTTTAAAGCATTCACCACAATCTATGCATTTCAAATCATAAAGTTCCATTTTTCTATTTCTAACTCTTATTGCTTCAGTAGGACATATCCTTAAACAATGTGTACATCCTATACATTTCTCTTTTATTGTTCTAATTGAGTTTATATAATTTTTATCCTTTTTCATTTAAATCTACCTCAAATGTTAATGTTGTGCCTTTACCTATATCAGTATCTATTTTCATTCTATCACTATTATTTTTAATATTTGGTAAGCCCATCCCTGCACCAAATCCAAGTTCAATCGCCTCAGGTGGTGCAGTTGAATAACCTTCTTTCATTGCTAATTCTAAATTTTCTATTCCAGGGCCAATATCTTTTGCCTCAACTTTGATTCTATCTTTATAAATAAATAGAGTTATTTCTCCTTCATAAGCATAGATAACAATATTCATCTCAGATTCATAAGCACAAATTGATACTTTTTTTATTATTTCTGGTGGAATTCCTAATTTTTTTAAAATTGATTTAATTTTGGAGGATGCTTCTCCACCATTCTCATAATCTTTTCCGATTATTTTAAAAGATTCAACAAGAAGAGGCTGATTCTCCACGAGATTTTATTTTTGCAGGTTTTATTCCATTTGTATATAAGATTCCAGAGGTTGTAAAAACTATATTTTTTGTACTAATTATTATTATTCCCTTTTCATCAGCAAGCTTTATTGTCTCATTAGGAACTGTTTTTCCCCTTGCAACGATTATAACTGGAATATCAAGCATTTCAGCCGTTCTAACAATTTGAGGATTTGTTATGCCTGTTATCAATATTACATCATTATTATCTGATTCAACATAAGCAAGAACATCACTCATCAAATCTGCAGCAAATGCAGTTTTTACATCTATTTTATCTAATAAATTTTTTCCAGAAAGAATAATTCCATCAATTAATTTTGCTACTTCATCTACTTTCATTAAATTAAAATAATTATATTAAAATAAAGAGTTTTGTCAAATAGATAAAATTGAGGTCTTTGAAAAAGTCATTCAAAAAATAGAGGGTTTCGCAGCAATCTCAAAATTATCTAATAAATATGTTATAATAATCTATATTTTTTTAGGAAGGATTAATTATGGCTTTTAAAAGATTTGAAACAAATGTTGATATACCAAAAAAAGAGGAAGAAATT
>JAKPCM010000027.1 GCA_029553255.1 Caldisericota bacterium
CCTTCGCGCTCCATACTCTCCCAAGCTATTTTTTTGCCATCAGGACTGAAAACAGGATTTTGGTCGTAGCCTAGCATTCCCTCTGTTAGATTAATAAGTTTATTTTTCAGCAGATCATATATATAAATGTCTGAATTAGTAGACAAAGCATAGTCTCTGCCCATCATAGCTTTAGCAGTGAAAGCTATTTGGTTACCATTAGGATGCCAATTAATTTGTTCATTGCCAGCAAATGGATATAATGGACATTCGTAGGTCTGATGCTCCATTACATCTTGTCCGATGGTATCTATTTTTTCAGCATAATTAGCTATAAATAGATGAGAAAAAGATTTCACCCATTGATCCCAATGTCTTGGTAGTAGATCTTCATATATTCTAGCATTTGCTTTTGGTAAATCGGGATAAATGTCTTGAGGATCAGGTATTATTTTTACGTCTTTAAAAAAAGCAATATGTTTTTGATCTGGAGCGTATTCGAACCCATTGATACCACCTTTGATAAATGATATTTGCACTGTTTTGCTACCATCTATATTCATTTCGAATAATTGCATTTCTCCATTATCATCTGGATAAAGATAACCTATTTTTTGTCCATCAGGACGCCACCTAGCATTATATTCGCTTTTTGGTGTAGAAGTGATTTTTTGTCTTTTTTTGTCATTTAGATTTATTATATACAGTTCTCTATTACCTTTGTTTTCATGCCAATCATACCAAGTAACACCGAAAAGCAATTTATCCTTGTCAGGTGAAATCTGCATTTCGGAGATGCGTCCCAGGTACCACAGTTTTTCAGGTGTCAAAATATTTGACTCAAACTTTAAACTATCTGGGCCGATGATTTTTTCTGTTGTTTTAGCTTTTTTACAAGAAATAAAAAATGATGTAAGGCATAATAATAAAATTATAAACTGTAGTTTTTTCATAAAAATAATTTTTTAAAAATCAAAAATAGGAATATTTTTTGAATAATAATTCACAAAAAATTGGGTTCTATAAAATTTTATATGGATAAATGTCAAGTTTCACAAGGTTGTTGATAAAAATTTAGATTTTTATTTGGATGCAAAGATAAGATTTTATATTTAAAGAGACAAGGATTTTGCTTAAATAAATCAGGTTTTAGAGAGAACCATATTTCTATAGCTTGGAAAGGGGTTTTCACGTGTAGTTCATTTTTTAGACTGCCATGTCTTCTATAGAGGATATAATAGACTAAAAAACCATTAAATCATCATTCATTTCTTTTTTATTTGCATAATGTTCTT
>JAKPCM010000029.1 GCA_029553255.1 Caldisericota bacterium
GAAAAAATACTTCAAATATTATATTTTATTTATGTTATAATACTTTAAGAGTGATTAAGGAGGAGAATCTTTTGACCAACGAATTAATTGAAGCTATTGAGGAATTTGAGAAACTTAAAGGAATTCCAAAAGAGATGATTATATCATCTCTTGAGGATGCTATTAGAATTGCGTATAAAAAAAAATTCCCAAATAGCGGAGATATATTTGTCAACATAAATAAAGAGACAGGTGAGATAAAGATTTTTAGAAGAGCAAAAGTTGTTGAGAACGCTCATAGTGTAAAAGAGATTTCTATAAAAGAAGCAAAAAATATAAAAGATAATGCTCAGATTGATGAGACAATTGATGTAGAAATTTTACCTGATAAACTTGGATTTGTTGCAATGCAGGTTGCAAAACAAATTCTTGTACAAAAAATTGTTTCATTAGAAAGAGATGTTATTTATGATGAGTTTAAAGATAAAATAGGTAAAGTTTTAACAGGAAAAGTTTCAAGAATAATCGGAAGCAATATTTATGTGAAACTTGAAAAAGGCGAAGGAAGAATTCCACAAGGCTTAAGAATACCCAATGAAGAATATTATGTTGGAAAAGAGTTGAAAGTGTATGTTTTAGATGTTTTAAAAACATCAAGAGGTCCTGATATAATTTTGTCAAGAATTGATGCTAACCTGCTAAAATATCTTCTTCAAAGAGAAATTCCCGAGATTAACGATGGAATTGTTGAAATAAAAGGAATAGTTAGAGAACCTGGAAAAAGAGCCAAAGTTGCTGTTCATTCGTATAAAAGTGATGTTGACCCAGTTGGCGCTTGTATTGGAACAAAAGGTGTAAGGATAACAAATATTTCAAAAGAACTTTCAAATGAAAAAATTGATATTGTTAGATGGTCAGACAATCCAAAAGAATATATAAAATATGCTTTATCTCCTGCTAAAATAAGTAGAGTGGAAATTTTTGATAAAAAAGCAGTTGTTTATCTTCCAGCAGATCAGATACCTTTAGCCATTGGTAAAGAGGGAATTAATGTGAAACTTGCATCAAAATTAACAGGATATTCAATAGAACTAAAATGAAAAAAGTATTAAGAAGATGTGTTTATTGTAAAAAAGTTGGAAGTAAAGATGAATTCTTAAGAATTGTAAGATTAAAAAATGGTAATATTTTGTTTGATAATGAATATAAATATTTTGGAAGAAGTGTTTATATCTGTAAAAATAAAAATTGTATAAATAATGCTTTTTCAAAAAAGAAAATTGAAAAAGGTTTAAAAGTTACTAATATACCTCAAGATTTAAAAGAAAATCTTAAGAATAAATTAATTGAAAACATAGAAGAGGTGATAAATGAAAAAATATAGAGTTTTCTCTTTGGCAAATGAAATAGGAATTTCTACAACTGAGTTGATAAAATATCTTAAGGAGTTAGGAATTGAAGTTAAAGGTAATTTATCAACAATTGATGAAGAAAATGCAAATATTGTAAAAGATCTTGTTTTAAAAGATAAAGAAAGTAGAACAAAAAGAGAGAAAGAAGTAAAAGGAAACATAAAAATTGTTGAAATTTGCAAGCATTTAAATATAAGTTTTAAATTTCTTATACCCTATATTTTAAAATGGGGATTGGTAAGAGAGAATATTAATGAAGAAATTCCATTCCCTGTTGCTGCAAGAATATGCAATTCTTTTAAAAAACCTATAACTGATATATTACCACCTTTACCAAAAAATTATAAAACAAGGCCTCCTATTGTTACTGTTATGGGTCATATAGATCATGGTAAGACGACACTACTTGATTCTATAAGAAAAACGAATATAGCACTGAGAGAAAAAGGTGGAATAACACAAAAAATTGGTGCAAGTGAAATTGAATTTGAAGGGAAAAAGATAATATTCATTGATACACCTGGGCATGAAGCATTTACTGAGATGAGAATAAGAGGATCTTTTGTAACAGATATAGTAATTCTTGTTGTTGCTGCTGATGAAGGAGCAAAAGAGCAGACAATAGAAGCTCTTAATCATGCAAAGGCAGCAAATGTTCCAATAATTGTAGCAGTTAATAAAATTGACAAAGAAGGAGCTGATCCAGATAAAGTTAGACAACAGATGGCAAATTATAATTTGTTGCCAGAGGAGTGGGGTGGAGAAACAATATTTGTTAACACATCAGCAAAAACAGGAATCGGAATAAATGAACTTCTTGAAAATATTATTTTAATTTCAGAGATTGAAGAGTTGTCGAAATCTGATGAAAAAAGACCAGGAGGTACTGTAATAGAAGCAAAATTAGATCCAAGAGTTGGTCCTACTGCTAATTTAATTTTACAAGCTGGAGAGCTGAAATGTGGAGATTGGATAATGGTTGGAGAAACATATGGAAAAGTAAGAATGCTAACAACAGCAAATCAAAAGCAGGTAAAAGAGGTAGAAGCAACAGCCCCAGTTGAGATTATAGGCCTGAAAGACACTCCACTTCCTGGAGAAATTTTAATTGGCTATAAATCTGAAGGGCAGATAAAGGAGAAGATTGAAAAGTTAGAGATGGCAAAGAAAGAGAAAAAACAAGAAAAACCAATTTCTCTTGATGATCTATTTGAAAAACTTGAGGAAGAGAAAAAACTAAATTTAGTTTTAAAAACTGATACTTATGGCTCTCTTGAAGCCATAAAATCTGTTATAAATTCACTTGATACAGGAGATATTAAAATTGAATTTGTTCATACAGGAGTTGGAAGTATTAATGAATCAGATATACTCCTTGCCACTGCATCAAATGCAATAATTTTAGGTTTCAATACAAAAGAAAATCCAATGGTAAAAAAAATTCCAGAGAGATCAAGGGTAAAAGTTTTTCTTTTTGATTTGATATATGAACTACAGGAATGGGTCGTGAGATTTGTAAAAGGTATGGTAAAACCAGAATTTGTCGAGAATACTATCGGGAAAGCTGAAGTTAAGCAAGTTTTTGATATTGGTGGGTTAGGCCTTGTTGCAGGTTCTATAGTTAGAGAGGGAAAAATAGTAAGAGATGCTAATGCAAAAGTTTTTAGAGGAAGTAAATTAATTGGAGAAGGTAAAGTCTCTTCTTTAAAAAGATTTAAGGATGATGTAAAAGAGGTTTTGGAAGGATATGAATGTGGTATAAGAGTTGAAGGTGTTAAAGAAATAAATGAGGGGGATATTATAGAGGTTTATGAATTAAAAGAAAAAGGGTCATAAATGTATTTTTCTTTAATAATATTTCAAATTGGAATACCAGGAGCGAAATCTTTAAAAGATAAAAGAAAAGTAACAACATCTGTTATCAATAAATTAAAAAATAGATTCAATATAGCGATTGCAGAAGATAGAGATAATGAAAAAATTGAAGTTTCAAAAATTTATTTGTTATCTTTAAATACAAATAGAAGAGAGCTTGATTCCACAGTATCTACAATAGAAAATTTTTTATCAAATTTACCTGATGCAGTTCTTCTCTCTTTTGAACACAATGAAGATTTTTTAAGTAATGAAGAGTATGTTTAAAAATGATTGAAAAGTTTGAAATAATTAAAAATAATCCAATAATAAAAACATTCATAGAGAGATCAGATAAATATTTAGAAGCCTTAGGATATACAGAACATGGATTTAGACATGTTTTACTTGTCTCTGATATAAGCGAGAATATTTTGAAAAGATTAGGTTATTCAGAAAAAGAGCAGTTACTTGCAAAAATTGCAGCCTATCTTCATGATATTGGAAATTTTCTTGGAAGAGAGAATCATACAATATCAGGAGCCATAATTGCTTATACTATTTTAAAAGATATGGATTATTCTCCTGAAGATATTTCATTAATAATGGAAGCAATAAGTAATCATGATGATAAAACAGGTTTTATATCAAATCCAATAACTGCTGCTGTTGTTCTTGCTGATAAATCTGATGCTCATAGATCAAGAGTAAGAACAAGACCAGAGAATTTTGATATTCATGATAGAGTAAACTATGCTGTTGAAAAATCTTTTTTAAGAGTGAATGAAAAGAACAAAGAGATCACTCTTGAATTAACAATAGATACTGAAATATCAAAACCAATGGAATATTTTGAAATTTTTTTATCAAGAATGGTTATGTGTAGAAATGCTTCCAAAATTTTAAATTGTGAATTTCATCTTGATATTAATGAATCAAGGCTTCTTTAATCTTTCACAAAAATAAATTCTACAGGATTCTGGTCTATCTCTCCAAATAGAACACATATCAAACTCATTTAAATATACGCAAGAACCATCATCTTTCCTTTTTAAAAAATATCCTGCTTCAATTTTTTCATTTTCTAAATTAAATATAGATTCAAAAACCATTTCATATCTCTTACTTTTGATCTCTTCATCAGTTAACGGAACAAAATTTTCTCTACAACAAGGGGCATCACAAAAAAGACATAAATTACTAACAATCTCTCTTCTTTTAACTATATCTTTATTTTTAATTTTTTTCATATAATAATTATAATATATGGAAGATTTAACAAAACAATCACAGATTTTTTTAGAGAATATCTCTGATATAGATAAAAAAGATAAGATTATAATTTTAACTCATGTTGATTCTGATGGAGTTTCATCGGGTGTTTTATTATATAAAGTTTTAACTAATAAAGGTTATAAAAATTTAGATATAATTTATCCTGGAAAAGGAGAAAACGGATATTCTGAAAGAATTAAAAATTTAATCAGTTCATCTAAACCAGATTTTTTATTTTTTATGGATTTAGGTTCATATCCAGAGAATTTTGATAATATAAGAAAAATAATTTTAATTGACCATCATAAACCAGAAGGAATTCCAAATAATGGAGTCCTTTTATCATCATTTCCACCACCTCCGTACATCTCTACCTCATACCTTGCTTATTTATTGTTAAAAGAAATTTACTATAATCCAAAAGATTATTTAGGTTTAATAGGTGAAGTTGGAGATTATGGAACAGAAGTTGATGCTCCATATTTTAAAGAACTGATAAAAAAATATAAAAAGAAAAATATTTCTCTTGTCTCATCTCTTATAAATTCTGCAAGAAGAGTTAAGGAGTTTGATATCGAAACTTCATTAAAATATCTTATAAATTCTGAGAATTTTGAAGATTTATTGATTGATTCAGAATATATGAAAAAACTCTTATATTATAAAGATGTAATAAAAGAGGATGTTGATAAATGGAAGAGAACAAAACCAAAATTTATCAAAAATATTGCAATAATAGAGATAAATTCACCAAATTTAATACATCCAATAATAGCTCAAATATGGAGAAATGTCCTTGAAAAATATATTATTATATGTGCAAATTTTGGATATCTGAAGGATAAGGTCTCTTTTTCTATAAGAACTAACCTTGATATATCTCTATTATCATTTTTAAGAAAATATCTTAAACCAAGCATAGAAGAGGATCTTGGATTTGGACATGAGAGAGCAACAGGAGGAATTATAGATTTGGAAAAGTGGTTTGATTTGATTAAAAAAATTGAAAATGATAATATAGAAAACAATGAGACTTGATATTAAAAAAGATTTAAAAGGGATATATAACTATTTATTGAATGAAGATATAAGAAGTTATCTTTTATCTGATGATTTTAAAGAGTTTTGTGAGAAAAATTTAGATATTAAAGAGATATGGAGCGAAAGTGAAAAATATGCTAACAATATGAATTTTTTACTTTTATCATTTAGAGGTAAAAGTGAAATAATAGAAGTATCTTTTGTAATTTTTCTTGAAAAAATAACAAACTTAGGTAAGGATAAATTTTTAGAAATAATTTTGAAAATCATAAAAGATTATATGAAATCCAAAAATAGAGAAGTTAATTTAGATGATATATATAAAAATATTAAAAATCTTAATTACACATTAGAAGAAATTACAGAAAAGTTCTCAACCATATGACAGATTAGTGTATAAGGTACCTGACCCTTTGTAAACTAAAATTAAATAACAAATATATAATAGTGATTGAATGTTGTGATAAATTATGTTAATATTTTATCTTGAATTTATATTATTTTTCTGATATAAATTTTAGTTTAAAAGAATTTTCTTTAGGAGGTAGAAGGTGTTAGCTATTGTAGAAGTTGGTGGAAAACAATATTTAGTAAAAGAAGGCGATACAATTAGAGTAGAAAAAATAAAAGGAGATATTGGTAGTGATTTTACAATAAATAATGTTCTTTTTTTAAAAAATGATGGTAATATTTCCTTGGGAAGACCATATTTAACAGATGCGAAAGTTTTATGTAAAATATCTAATCAGATTAGAGAGAAAAAGATTAAAGTTTTTTACTATCATTCAAAAACAACTCACAAAAGGATGCTTGGTCACAGACAGCCAAAAACCATTTTAAAAGTG
>JAKPCM010000048.1 GCA_029553255.1 Caldisericota bacterium
CGATCCTACAAATTCTGCAGCATTAGAAAATTTAGGAGTATTCTATGGTATGCAAGGTAGATCATTGGATGCTTTAAACTATTTCAAAAAAGCATATAAATTAAATCCCAAGAGTAAAAACATTATGCAAAATATAGGTTTTGCATATAAAAATCTTGGTATGATGGACAGCGCTAATTATTATTTACAAAAAGCACAGCAATAGCTGGATTTGATAATGATTTAAATAATTCCGTTCTATAACATTTATTGAAGGCAGAGAGAAAAAAATTTTTTTCAAGAAAAAATCAACTTGATTTTTAGGATTTTTTTTTAAAGTTGCATAAGATATAAGTTTTTTGAATTAGGCGTTTAGGTAATACCACCCCCCAAAAAAAATAGCTCTCTCTGTGTTCTTTGTATGTAAAACTTTGTGGCCTTTTATTAGAAGTTATATATAGAATATGGTTCTATAACGTTTATTGTGGTTAGAGTTAAAGAGAAAAATTTAATAAAACACACAAGTCGGTTTTGTTTGGATTTTTTCAAAGTTTCTAAAGATATGTGTTTAGTTTTTAAGAATAGAGTTATGTTGGGATATGGTTTATGAATATTTATAGGTAAGAATAAGGTTTTATCAAAGTGTGAGCAAGGGCTGATGAAACATTATCTATGTTAGACTTATTGATTATATATTATTTAAAAATATTTTATTATCTTTGTCAAAAATTTTTTATTATGGAGAAATTACTAAAAAATTCAAAAGAATACCTCGCCCTGCCTAAAGACCACAAACGTGATTTCCTAGATCAGCTTTATCAATTTCTACTTGATGACCATGCTACTGTGGTAGATTATCAAAAACTAAAAATTAAATCTACTGCAGCCATCTGTCCAAACTGTAAAAGTGAAAACGTTATCAAAGCTGGTACTCGCAAAGGTAGACAAATATATAGATGCAAAAGTTGTAGATATCAATTCAGCGAAACAGCACGCACCTTTGTATATCGCATGCGCAAATATCCATTGATGTTAGATTATTTACGTTGTATGCTCGAGGGTAAAAGCTTAAGAGCATGTGCTGATGAAGTAGGTATTTGCTTAAAAACAAGTTTTCGATGGAGGCATAGAATATTAGCAGCCTTGAGATCATTAGAAGGTGGCATTAGCTTTTCTGGTATAGTAGAGGCAGATGAATTGCTTATGCAATATTCAGAAAAAGGAAGAAAATATAAAGACAGAGAAGAATATGAAAAAGCAAAAAAGAAGCGACATCCCAAAGTAGCAGTATTGGTAGTAACAGATAGAGAAGGTAATTTACTTTTCAAACATGTAGGAGATAAAAAAGTTAAGAATGA
>JAKPCM010000061.1 GCA_029553255.1 Caldisericota bacterium
ATTTTTAATTATCAAGATGCATATATTTATGGAGATAAAAAAAGAATAAGTGAAATTTTCAACAATATATTTGATAATGCTTTTAAGTTCAGTTATAAGAATGAAAATATTTATGTAGATTTAAAAAGAGATGGTGAAAAAATTATAGTTTCTATTAAAGATGAAGGTATTGGAATTGATAAAGAAGATATTCCATATATTTTTGACAAATTTTATAGAGGAAGAAATTTAAAAGAGGTTGATTCAAAGGGTTTTGGTTTTGGTTTAGCAATTGTGAAAGAACTTGTTGAGATGCATAAAGGAGAAATTAAAGTCGAAAGTGAAAAAGGTAAGGGAACTGAAGTTATAATAACCTTTCCTGCTCTTAATAAGTAAATTCACTCCAAAGAAAATTTTCCCAGCCACTTTCAGTAAAGAAAGTAAGATTTATAGGAAAATAATATGGAGGAAAATATATTGAAAATCCATTTAAATTATTATTAAAAGAATTTAAATTTAAAACAACATATTCACTGACAATTTCATCTAATAATTTTAAATTTTCTTCATTTAATAGCTTGGAAAATAATGAATAATAATCAACATATTTTTGATTTAAAGGTATTAAACAATCTTCTCTTAAATTTCTTATATTATCTAATTTTTTATTTTTTGTTATGTAATCTTTCGTTATACTTAATATATCTGAACTTTTAGAGGTATTAAGAATTGAAATTGAAACCTTATCAATACCTTGTGAGCCATTATTATATGAATTAAAATAAGATTTGGCAATCTCTTTCCCAATTTCCAAAATTGATAGGTTTTCAGATGAAATATTTTTTAATATATCATCATAGGGAAAACCATCCAAAGGAACATATGCTTGTGATGCAATAATATAATCAACATAATCTCTCAATTCATATGAAACCTCGACTGTTTGCATAAAACATGCATCAAAAAATACTATATCTATTTTTTTATTTTTTTTGTTATATACAGTTTTTAAAGATTCTTTTATCTCTTTAATAGTTAAATAATCAACTGAAGATTCATCGAAACATACTCCTTTTCCATCACTACCTTTGAAGTTTCTTCCATCTCCATGCCCCCATAAACCAAGGATAATATTTTCTGGTTTATATCTACTTATTGAAAAGAGAATAAAATCAGTTAGGACTTTTGGATCCCCAGTATTTAAATTATCAAATTTTTTCAATTCTATTTTTGTATTATTATTAATTTCAATAATTTTTGTTTCATCTTCTCCATCTAATAAAATCAATACTTTAGTGTTCTCAAAATAACTATTTTGTATCTCTAAGATATCACCTAATGCATGTATATATAAATCATTATCACCTGCCATATATAGGATAAAAAGATTTTTAATATTGTTGTTCTTAACTGGAGTTATAAATAGAAGAAGTATAATAAAAAATAAAGAAAGTTTACTTTTCATAAATTATAGTAACCCCGGAATCTGTTGAATTCCAAAAAACATACGCACCAAGTGCTTCAACGACAAATCTTACTGGAACTAATGTTCTTCCGCCTATTATAATAGGAGGTGAATCAAGAATATATTTTTTACCGTTGATATATGCTGTAGAATTATTAACCCACATTAATATCTCTTTTTCAGGAAATACTATTTTGATACTTGAATCAGTACTATTCCAATATATATCACCACCAAAATTTTCAATAATAAATCTTAAAGGCACCATTGTTCTATTATTAACTATTATGGGTGGAGTTTCGAGTTCTATTTTTTTGTTGTTGACATAGCCAATAGGATTATTTATCCAGATTTTTAATACTAAAGATGAAAGTTTAAAAATGTGAATTTTCATCTCATAGATATTATTTTTTTCATCATATTCATTTATATTATGACCACTATCTATTTGAATTATTAAACTTTTATCACCTAAAAGATTTATATTTTGATTTATAAAACTTTTCTTTGATAAATCAAAATTAAATTTTACTTTTACTTTATCAACATTATTAATCTCAACAATTTTTGAATCAATATGAGTATATTTTGATGGCATATCCCAGAAAATTGAAACAAGAAAATTTAATGGGTTATTCGACTGTTTTAGATTTTTCACCCCAATTTCAATCTCTACACTAAAAGTATCATTTTCAAAAATTATCTCTTTAGATAAAGTCACATCTTTTATAAAAAGATCTAACTCATCCGCACCCTTTACTATACTGAAACTACCAATTATTAATAGTACACTTGTTAGAACCAAAATTATCTTTTTCACTTTTAACCTCTATTTATTTAGATAAAAAATTACAAGATTTGTTTCAAAAAAAATTCTGCAATAATTATTGTCTTTTTACCCTCTCTTTTTATTGATACATTCAAATCATCTTCGTCAATTTTAATATATTTTAAGATAATTTTTGAAAAATCTTTTTTAAGTTCATCAAGCTGTTTCGGTGAAAGAGTTAATCTATCAGAATCAAGAACGAAAGATATTCTATCTTTTGCTATACTACCACTTTTTTTTCTAAAGAGTTTCACTATTTTTTCTCCCTCTTAAAAAGATTAGATAGTTTGTTGATAAATGTCTCTTTCTCTTGATAAACAGTCAAAGGTATCTCTTCCCCAATTATTCTTCTAACAATATTTTTTAGTTCTCTTCCCCCAATTGAAGAATCATTAAGAATTGCTGGTTCACCAATATTTGTTGAAATAGTTATATATGGATCTTCTGGTACAATTCCTATAACCTTAATCGATAAAATCTCTTCTATGTCTTTCCAATGGATCATTTCTCCCTTTTTC
>JAKPCM010000074.1 GCA_029553255.1 Caldisericota bacterium
ATTTGAAGGTATCTATAGAAAGGAATTCTTAGAATATCCTGAAGAAGCGTTAAGAGAGGCAATTATAAATGCTGTAATCCATAGAGATTATATTGGTCCACATATTCAATTAAAAATTTATCCAGATAAGATGATTCTTTGGAATGTTGGAGTGTTACCAAGGGAGATTAAAATTGAGGAATTAAAGAAAAATCATTTATCTTATCCAAGGAATGAGCTATTAGCTGATGTATTTTTCAAAGCAGGATTGATAGAAGAGTGGGGCAGAGGAACGATTAAAATTATAGATGAATGTAAAAAAGCAGGACTACCTGAACCAGAATTCAAAGAAGAATTTGGAGGATTTTCCATCTATTTTTATAAAGACATTTATACTGAAGAAAATTTAAGAAAAATGGGGTTAAATGAGAGACAGATTAAAGCGGTTTTATATGTAAAAGAAAAGAAAAAAATTACAAATAAGGAATATCAAGAGCTGACTTCCGTGTCAAAGAAGACTGCTTCAAGAGATTTAAGTAATCTTGTTGAAAAAGAAATCTTCATGCAAATTGGGATAACAGGAAAGGGGACAGAATATATTCTTAAAGGGGTCAAAGGGGTCAGAAAGGGGTCAGAAAGGGGTCAAACGGGCAATAAAGAGGGTACTAAAGATGTATAAAATGCAAAAAGAAACAAAAATTGATATGCCAAAAATATTTTTACAAGGTATGATTGATGATTTAAAATTTGAAGATTTACCAGCGAACTGGAACTCTTTTGATTTGGAAAGTTTTTCACAAACTAAAAAACTTTGGGATTATCAACAAAATGCAATAAAAAATGCGATAAAAGTTCTTTGGAAATATTATGATGATTTAGTTGACTATCAAGTGAAAGAGGATTTAGAAATTAATCAAGAAAGAAAAGAGAAATTTTTTAATTGGTACAAAAATAATGGATTAGAAGAAAACCTTGATATTAAATTAGATAATAGGAAAAGAAATATTTATAAACTTCTTACTGAGTATTATCCTCAAGAAGATGGGAAAATATATTATAAGAATTTTATCAATCGTATGTGTTTCTGGATGGCAACGGGAAGTGGTAAAAGTCTTGTCATTATTAAACTTATTCAAATTTTAGCAAAATTAATTGATAGAAAGGAACTTCCACCTAATGATATCCTTATTTTAACCCATAGAGATGATTTGATAGATCAACTTAAAAAACATATGAATGAATTTAATTATATTAATGAAACAAAAATTATTTTAAAAGAATTAAAAGAATATCCAGAGATTATGAAACAAAAAGCATTGATTGGGATAAATGTGTTTTATTATCGATCTGATAACTTAAGCGATGAACAAAAAGAAAAGATTGTTGATTTCAAAAATTATGATAATGATGGAAAATGGTATATTTTTTTAGATGAAGCACATAAAGGAGATAAAGAAGAGTCAAAAAGACAGCATATCTATTCTATCCTATCAAGAAATGGTTTTTTATTTAATTCATCAGCCACTTTTATAGATCCAAGAGATATTATTACCACCTCTTTTGAATTTAACTTATCAAGTTTCATAAAATCTGGGTACGGAAAGCATATTAGCATTCTAAAACAAGAGATAAGAGCATTTAGAGAAAGGGAAGATTATTCTGATGAAGAGAAACAGAAGATAGTTTTAAAATCATTAATTCTTTTAACATATGCGAAAAAGTTTTATGAAGATATTAAAAACATCCAACCAAATTTATATCATAAGCCATTGCTTTTAACACTTGTTAATTCTGTTAATCCAGAAGATGCTGATTTGAAATTATTTTTTAGAGAACTTGAAAAAATTGGAAAAGGTGAGATTGAACAAGAAATTTTCGCCAAGGCTCTTGATGAAGTGTGGGAAGAATTGAAAGATAAGCCTAAGTTTATGTTTGAAGATGATAATGTAGTAAGAATAGATGAAGCAATTTTTAGAAATATAACAAAAGATGATATTTTAAATTATGTATATAATTCAAATACAAATGGAGAAATTGAAATTCTAAGAATGCAGTTTAATAGAAAAGAATTAGCTTTTAAGTTAAAAACAAGTGACAAACCATTTGCACTGATAAAAATAGGCAATGTTTCTGAGTGGTTAAAAGGACTTGCAAATTATGAAGTTCAACAAAAATTTGAAGATGAAAGTTATTTTGAAAATCTGAACAAAGAAGAATCTGAAATTAATATATTGATGGGCTCACGTAGTTTTTATGAAGGTTGGGATTCCAATAGACCTAATGTGATTAATTTCATTAATATTGGTATGGGAGAAGATGCAAAAAAATTTATTCTTCAATCAGTTGGAAGAGGAGTTAGAATTGAACCAATAATAAATAAAAGAAAAAGATTATTACAGATTTATAATGCAAAAGAGATAGATGAAGATCTTTTTAATAAAATAAAAGATAAGGTATTGCCAATAGAGACGCTATTTATTTTTGGTACTAATAGAGATGCAATAGTAACAGTAGTAAATGAATTAGAAAAAGAAAAATCGATAGAAGGGGAAAATCAACTTTCGCTCTTTGAAAATTATGAAGCTCGAAAACATAAATTATTAGTTCCAACATATAAAAAGGCAGACTATCCTCTTTTTAAGATTAAAAAACAGACAAAATTTCAAATTTCTAACAATGATTTTCAATTATTAAATGAGTTTATCAATTTTTTATCTGATGATAGAGTAATATTAATGAAATATAGTGAAAATCTTAAACAATTTCCAGTAGAAAAGGTAAAGATAATAAAAGAAAGCATAAATAAAAAAGATGAGTTTTACAAAGAAGGCGAAAAAAATTATAAAAATTTAGATTTACTTATTCAAAGATTTTTTGATTATTTAAGTATTATCCCTGAGGAATTCGAAAAGTTTAAAGAATTACAAGAGGAAATAAAACATTTTAAAAATATTAAGGTCTATTTAACAGATATCAGTGAAATAAAAGAAAAAATTGAAAAAGTAAAAAACTATCCCGATCAAATAAAAGAATCACAAGAACAGTATGGGATAATACCCCCGCAAGAATATGTAAAATTGGTGCAAAACTTAAGCAGAGAAGAAGAATTTGAAAGCAACCAACATAAAATTAAAATCAAATACATTGCTAACCATTACTACATTCCGCTTATACTATCTGATGATGAAAAAATAGATTACATCAAACATATAATAAAAACTCCAAGTGAAGTAAAGTTTGTTAATGATTTAGAGAATTATTTAACTAAAAATAATAATAAATTTAAGGAATTTGATTGGTGGTTTTTTAGTAAAATAGATGAAAGTTTAGATGAAGTTTATATTCCATATTATAATCCTAATGAAAATAAAATTAGTGGATTTTATCCAGATTTTATTTTTTGGCTCAATAAAGGTGATGACTACTTTATTATTTTCGTTGACCCAAAAGGTATAGAACACATAAGAGGATGGGCATATAAAATTGATAATGGCTATAAGCAATTATTTGAAGAAAATGGAAATAAAAAGATTATTAATTATAACGGTTATAAAGTTATAATAAATTTAAAATTTAGAATTGATGATTTTTCAAAAGTCCCTACTGGATATGAACAATATTGGTTTGACAACATCGAAAAGATGTTAAATGTGACAATATAATCAATGAAATATTTTTAAATGTTAATAATTAGTAAAGAAAATCAATGAGTAAATAAGTATTCCTATTAATTTTATTGAATTCTATGAGTGATAAGTTACCTTATGTAACTTTTTTGAATCATCTTCTTAAAAAACTAAAACATTATTTTGAGAATCATTTTCTTACAAAAACTACAACATTGTTTAAAAGCCTACCAGGATAAGTTATATATTTTCCATTTAAATATAGAGCAGATGAAGCTCCACCATCAAGATTCATAGCATAATAACAACCTAAATATTTCATAATCTCTGCAAGTTTTGATAATTTTATATTAGCGCAGGTAACTAAAACTAAAGTGCCATCACTTTTAACACCAATTGCACTTCTTTGACCTTTAAGTGATAATATCTTTTCATTCTCAAACTCTTCAAGAACAGGATTAAAATCAACATTACCATTTACAACTAATGCTGGGCCACAACCTATTGCAAAATATGAATCTTTAAGAAGAGAGTTTAAACTATTACCATAAATATCAGAAAAATTAGTATCATACCATATTTTGCATCCTACTTTAAAGTTCTCAATTTTATTATCATTTATGTATATTCCTTTCATCAAAATTAGGTATCCATCAGATGGAATTTTAACATCACCAAACCAAACAACATTTTTTATAACTCCATTCTGAACTGTAATCACTGGAAAATTATCTGCTCTTATAATATTTCCCCATTCTTTTGTATATATAACAACATCGTTGTTATCAGGGGTATGATTTATTTTATTTATATAAAAATTTTGCACTCTATCAGAATCTTGTAATTTTAGATAACCATTGAATTTTATATTTACTCGATTCATAATAACCTTCATCTCTTTTGTAAAAAACATCACCGCTTTTTTTCTTGTTATATGGAAAACTTTACCATCGTTCATAAAAAATCCATAAGGTTCATTCGCCTCTTTTTGATTTTCATCTGTATTAAAAACTGCTCCATTTATTGCAACTACAGCTCCTGATCTTTCAACAATTGATTTGAAATCTTCTCTTCCATTTATTTTATTTTTTGCTAAAACTATCCTTGGTTCAAGCTCAAGAAGAGTTGAGTATGGAATCTTGACAACATTTACATTATAATCATATATTTTTTGATTTTTATAATCAATTTGAATATTTTTACTTTTTTCTTTTACAATTATCTCTATATTATTATAGATAATTCTTGCATACATATAAGAAGAATTCCACTCGACATAGGCACCCATACTTTCACCTACAAATCTTAAAGGAACATATGTTCTTCCATTTACTATCTCAGGTGCAACATCAAGTATTAAAACATTATCATTAACCATCGCATAATTATAGTTAACTCTCATAATAATTACAGTGTCATTTAATCTAATTTCTATGGATTGTGTTTCATCATACCAGTAAATTTCTGCTCCAAACTCTTCAAAAACACCTCTTAATGGAACCAAAAATCTACCATTTTTAATATAACCATAGAAAACCTTTTGAGATTCAATTAAATTAGAATTGACAGATATTAGAAGAATTATAAAAATCAAAATTGTTAAAAGTTTAACTTTTCTTTTCATTTTATAATTAGAAAAATTATATCATAGTTTTATAGTAAATAAAATTTATATTTCTCTTTTTTCTTTAATGAATTTTGAATACCACTCATCATATTCTTCTTCTGATACTATATGAATCTCAAAAGGATTTACAAATCCAATTATTCTTCTTAATTCAGCAATAATTTCAGATTTATCTCTTACAAAAAGTGATTCTCCTTTTTTTATCACTAAAATATCTATATCACTATTTGGTCCGAAATTTTTAGTTAAATATGAACCAAAAAGATATATTTTAGTATCATCTCCAAATTTTTCTTTAAAAAATTTTTTAATTATATTTAAATAATAATCTAAATTTTTTAGGTAATTTTCTCTCTCTTTTGCTCTATCTAACAATAGATCAAAATATCTCATTCCTTTTCAATTATATCTATTAACTCTTGAACAAAATTTATCATATCTTCAATTTGATCTTTTAAAAATTTAGAAGGTAAAATTTGATCTTTAAAAAAGTAGAAGGTAAAAATAGTTCAACTGCATTTTTATAAAATCTTAAACCTCTATCTTTTAAAATCTCTCCAGATTTTATATTTAAATTATATAATCATAAATTGTGTAATTTGTTAAAAATTCCCTCAATATCTTCTATTGTATCAATGTCATTGGGCAATTTATCATCTCTTATTCTTAAAATTCTTGCAAATCTTAAGGCATAACCACTCTCATATTTACTGCTTTTTTGTATATCTTCAAACGCAACCTCTACAACTATTTCTGGTTTTACCCTAATTCCACCATCAATATCTTTTATTTTTATACTTAATAATCTTTCTGTCATCTCTTGGAATTCTTTATCAGTCAAACCTTTAAAAGTTTTACCAAGTGGTAAATATTTATTCTTATCTTTTGATAGACAATAGAGCATATAATCTGAAAGCCAACTCATTCTCCTACCATATCCCCAAAATGCTTCAACTATTACCAAATCAACTGTTAAAACCTTCTTTAACTTTAACCACAGTTTCCCTCTTTTTCCACCTGTATAAATTCCATTTAAATCTTTAATCATAATACCTTCAAAGCCATTTTTTATCGCTTCGTCATAAAAATTTTTAACTTCATCAATATCATCTGTAATCAAAAATTTAACTCTATTTAATCCATCTTTTATTTTGTCTAAAAATTCCATCCTTTTTAAATATGGTAAATTTGTTAAATCTTCACCTTCAAGATATAAAATATCAAATAGATAAATATCAAAATTATAATAATCATTCTTCTCTTCTTTAAAAATTTTACTCATCAATATTTGAAATGGTAAAAGTTCTTTTTTATCATTAAAAGCTATAAGTTCACCCTCTAAAATAATTTCATTTATATCTTTAAGACTATCTTTTATCTTTAAAGCGATCGATGGAATTTTTTCTGTGATATCATTTAGATTTCTTGAGAAAATTTTTACTATTTCTTTCTTTTTATGAATTTGAACTCTTATACCATCATATTTATATTCAACAGCTATTTTCTTCTTATTTTTAGAAAAAATCTCCTCAAAATTTTCAACTTTTTCAGCAAGCATCATTGGTATAGTTTTTAAAACCTCTATCTTGAATTCACCCTTTTCATAATTCTCAATTAAGTTTTTGAAACTTCCTGATTTCAAAAAAATTTCATTGAATTCTTTCTCATCAATATTATAAAATTTTGATAGTGCTTTTTTGAAAAGGCCCTCTTTTATGCCACCTCTCATTTCTCCTATGACTATCTTTGTAAAATATTTTGCTTCAATATAAGAAAGATTACAAAATATTTTCTTTAATTTCTCAATTCTTAAATTTCTAACACCTTTTCCTTTTAAATTTTTAAACCCCTCTATCTCATTATAAATATCTATTAAATTGAATTTAGAAGGTTTGATCTTATCATTAAATATAAAAACTTCTTTTACCCATTCTCCAAAATCTTCAGCATTTATATTTTTAGGTATATTGTTTAAAAATAGTACATTAATGGCATCAAATATTGTATTTATTCCTATATTCAAATCCCTTTTTGTAAAATTTTCAAATTTTCCTAAAGAGAGTTCTATAAATATTATTAATTCTTCAGAATCCAATTTAAAGAATGTATCTTTTAAAACATCTATAATCTCATTTCTTTTCTTAATTTTAGAAATATTTTCTAATATTAGAGAAAAATCATAAAATTTCATATCAATTTAATATTAATATAATTTAAGAAATCCACAAACATATTGGAATTTTCAAACAATATTGTAAATTAAAATTTTAAAAAATGTAAAAAAATATAGAGGGGTCTCTATATAAGTCATCCAGACCGTCATTCCTGCCCCGTATATGTCATTCCTGCCCCGTATATGTCATTCCTGCCCCGTATATGTCATTCCTGCCCCATATATGTCATTCCTGCCTCGTATATGTCATTCCTGCGGAAGCGGGAATCTACGGGGTAAACTCCAGCAGGAATCTATATTACCAATAGAAATACTGGATTCCCATTTACATGGGAATGACAAAACAGACCGTCATTCCTGCCCC
>JAKPCM010000096.1 GCA_029553255.1 Caldisericota bacterium
TTTAAAAGATATAAATTGAATTTTAATATCGAAAAAACAGGACAAGTAATTATAAATTTAAAGTTTACTAATATTCCATCATATTTAAACAAAACTGAAGTTTTATCTTTTGAACTTTTTGATTTTCCAATAAAAGTAGAAACAAAAGAGGAAATTTTAATTGATAAAATCGTTGCTTTTGGATTAAGAAATTATATTAAAGGAAGGGATATATGGGATATTTATTTCATCAAAAAGGATATTAATGAATTTGACTTCAACATATTGTCAAAAAAGATTAGAGATTATAGAAAAGAGGTTGATGATTTTATAAAAGGAACATATAAAAATTTGGAAATAGTTGATAAAAATGGAATTGAAATTTTAGAAGCTGAAATGAAAAGATTTTTACCTTCTAAAATATTCAATTATGTTAAAAATGATTTCGATTCTATTACTAAGGATTTTTATAAATTTATTGCTGATGTTTTTTGAGGAAATTAAATGAAATTAAAGGAGTATTTGGAATTTTTTAAAAAATACTACTATAAAAAATTGTTTAATCTTAATGAATTACATTCTTTAACAAATATTCCTAAAAATATATTGACTGTTGAATTGAATAGGTTGGTTGAAAAAAATATAGTAGAAAGAGTAACCAAGGGTGTTTATATCAACCCTTTTAATAAACAATCTATTGAGGAGATTTCAATATTTCTAAAATTTCCTTCATATATTAGTATGGAATATGCTCGTTTTGTTCAAAATATTATGTCTCAAGCAGTTTACACCTTAACACTAATCACAACTTTAACTCCCTATGAATATCAATTTAAAAATTACACTTTAGAATATCATCAAATTAAAAAGGAGTTTTTCTTTGGTTATTATGAGAGTTCGTCAAAAGTTTATATGGCATATCCAGAAAAAGCATTACTTGATATAATTTATATAAGATATAAAAAAGGTAAAATGGATAAATATATTCTTGAAAGTTTTTTAAGTGATTTGTATTTAAGTGAGTTAAATGAAAAAAAAGTTATTGAGTATGCTGAAAAAATGGGACTTAATAAAGGCTCCAACTCCCCGTTATCTCTGGTCTCCCCTTTCATAGGAAGATACTTATGAGGTAACGAAAGAGTTAGAGCAAAAACTATTATATCAAATTTTTCTTGAGATTCAACTTTTTTAATAGTTTACAAAAGTAGGCTGTCTGTTTTTGTAAACTTGTGTACAGTGGGGTCAGGCACCTTGTACACTATTTTGAAAATTAATCTGTTTCTTCCTCTCTATCTAATTTTTTTCTCCAGAATTTTTTTGTCTCTTTTGTTATTTCAACTCCCTTTGGAACAAAAAGAAAAACATAATTTGATATTTTTTCAGTAGTACCATCAAGTGCATAAGCCCCACCACTTAAAAAATCAATTATTCTTCTTGCCAATTCTCTATCTGTTTCTTCAAAATTGATTACAACTGGTCTACCATCTTTCAGATTGTCAATGATTTCCTGAGCTTCGTCATATGCTTTTGGTTCAATTACAACAACTTTAACTTTTCCAATTCCAGCTTCTCCTTCAATCAAATTTTCTTCTTCTCCCTCTTCAATTTCTTTTATCTCTTCTTCAAATCCAAAAAACTTTTTTAAACTATCAAAAAATCCCATCTTTCCTCCTCTTTTAACTTGTTATTTCTTTACCAACCAATTCAAAAATAACTTTATTTTCCTCTATTTCAGGAAAAATATAAAAACCATTCTGTTTAATATATTTTAAACCCTCAAAAGAAATAAATCTATTTGTTCCATCTTCCTCTCTTAAATCAATTCCATTTTTTTTAACAAACTTATCCTGTATCTTTATTAAATTTCCACTATAAATTAGAGTATCGAAAACATAAGCTTTTGTATTTATAAAGTATTCAACAAACTTGTTGAATCTTATTTTTATGAATTTATCATTTTTAACTATCTCACCTTTAAATATTTCACCATTTGTATCAATTTTTAGATAAATAGATTTTCCATTTATAAAATTTTTGAAGTCATCATCAATTTTAAAATAGATATAACCTTCAAGGTTATCAATCATTCTAAAAATTGGCTCTCCTTCTTTAACAATATCTCCATTGTTGATAACTTTAACACTACTTTTTACCTCTTTATCTATCGCCAAAAATGGATTTTCTTTTAATTGATCGAGAACTAAATCTAAATCTTCAATTCTCCTCGATACTATTCCAGTATCTTGTGAGTAGAATTTAAAACTACCCTCGTCAGTTTCAACTTGACATATTAAAAAATCTTTAGGAACTTTTTCCATATCATCAATATTAAAATTTATTATACCTTCATAAGGAGAATATGTTATTGATTGATTTAAAAGAATAACTCCCTCTTTTTTTTGATAAACCGACTCTTCTACCTCTTCAATTTTATAGGTTTTTGGAAGAGATAAATATGAAAAGATTGTATCATAGTTAAACAAAACTATAATTATTATAAAAATTATTAGTGCTAAGGAAAATTTTTTCACTCTTCCTCTTCTTTTTTCTTTTTCCTCAAGAATGATGGTATCTTAAGATCTTCTGATGAGATAAGATCTTTATCAAGATCATAAAGTTGTTTATCTACTGCATATTTTGGTTGAAAACTGGTTGCTATCAAAACAATTTTAATTTGGTCTCCAAGCTCTTCATCTATCGTAACTCCAAAAATAGAGTTAACATCAGTATCTGCTGTCTGATTTATAATTTGCATCGCCTTCTCAACCTCATGAAGAGAAATATTTTTGTTTCCCGAAATATTTGTGACTATTCCTTTTGCCCCAGAAAGAGACATTTCAAGCAATGGACTTGTTATTGCATTTTTAGCTGCAATTTCTGCTCTCTTTTCTCCAGAACCCATACCAATTCCAAGCCATGCATTACCTGCACCTCTCATAATTTTTGCAACATCCATAAAGTCAACATTTATAATTCCAGGTAGTGTAAGTAAATCTGAAATTCCTTGAACTCCCTGTCTTAATGCTTCATCTGCGAGTATAAATGAATCAAGTAAGCTTGTTTTTGCAGAAGTTATTTCAAGAAGTCGATTGTTTGAAATGACAATCAAGGTATCAACTTTTTCTTTTAAAAGAGCAATTCCATCTTCTGCAATCTGTGCTCTTCTTCTTCCCTCAAAGTTGAATGGTTTTGTTACAACTCCTATGGTCAGTGCTCCAATTTCTCTTGCAATATCTGCAACGATTGGAGATGCACCAGTTCCTGTCCCTTTACCCATTCCTGCTGTTATAAATACTAAATCTGCACCAAGAAGAGCGTCTCTTATTGCATCCCTGCTTTCTTCAGCTGCTTTTACTCCAAGTTCAGGGTCTGAACCTGCCCCTAAACCTTTTGTTGTTTTTGGCCCAATTTGAACAAGACGATGTGCTCTTGATAATTTTAAAACTTGAACATCTGTATTTACAGCAATAAACTCCACATTTTTGACATCTCTTTCTATCATTCTATTAACAGCATTTGTACCTCCCCCCCCTACTCCAACGACTTTTATTATTGGCTTTACTTCCTGCCAAGGATCATAGGCATTGCCCATTTTTATCCTCCTTAATCAAAAATTTTCTCAAAAATATTCATTAATTTATTAAAAAAAGATTCTTTTTTATCTTTATCAATAAAAGACCTTATCGCACCAATTGCTGATATAACATCTAAAGAATCTAATTTTAAATCACTTTTATATTCAAAAGGTTCTCCAATAGATGCTGGTAGATCAAAATATTCCTTAGTGAACTCTTTAATATTTTTTATTTTAGCACCCTCACCACAAATTACAATTTCATCAGGATAAAATTTAAATGGTAATTTTTTCATTTTTTTTTCAATAAGTTCAAATATCTCAATAACTCTCATTGAAGCAACTTTTTTTTCAACTGATAAAGGATAATCAGTATCATAAAATATTTTGTAATCAAGAACACCCTTTTTAAAAAGATAATCTTCGCCATCTCTTGGTGGAATTTCAAGGATAAAGGAGAGGTCTCTTATGATATCTTTTGTACCAAGTTCAATATATTCAACTTGATTTGGAATATTGTCAACACCAAATATGAGATAGGTGAATGTGTTTTCAATATCAATTATGAAATTTTTTGAAAAACTATCTTTAATTCCATTTACCAAAAGAAGTGGTGAAAAATAAATTACTTTAAGAGGATTTTTTTTTCTATTAAAAATTGATTTTAATATTTTTATCTTGTCTTTCTCAATTCCAAAGACATTAAATATGGCAACAAATTTTTTTCCTTTTTCACCGATTGGAACTTCGATTTTTTTATCATCAATATAAAATTCACTACTAAAAATTTGAATTATTTCTTTCCCCTCTTTTTCAAGTGAGTTTCTGATTAAGGATATCATATTATCTATATCACTCTCTTTAATTTTTCTCTCTTCTTTACTTGAAAGAACATATCTTTTTTTATATAAAGTTGGTTTATCATATATTGAAACTATGTTATCGATGTTGATAAAGGTTTCTTCTAACTTAATTAGTTCTTTATCCATTCTCTCTTTAAATTCACTAACATTTAAAATTTTGTTGTTTTTATAATTTAAATCCTCGATCTCATATCTATCAACGATATTTATTGTTCCATCATCAAACCTTCCTAAGGTGAAAATTATTTTATCTTTTGGTGATAATTCTATAACATTCAATGTTTTTTCCATTATTTTCCCCTATAAATAATTATATTATCATAAGATGCATCAAGTAAGCCAGTTAAATCCTCTTTTGATAAGAGTGTTTTTAGATTATCAACTCTTTTTGAGAAATTCTCTTTACCTAAGATAACTTTCAATTTTTCGTTTTCAAGATAAACTGAATCATTTTCACTATCAAGAAATGGTGTTAAATTAAGTTCTTTTATAGTTTCATAGATATTTATGTACGATAAAAAGTAGTTTTTAATGCTTTCGTAATTATTTTTTACACTCTCCTCTTTGAAATAGATAACTGGTAAACCTGATACTTCTCCCTCTTTAATCAATTCGCCTTCTTTACTGAAAATATATGATTTTTCTGAATTTATATTTTTTAGAATTATTCCATTCAAATTATATCCTTTAACCTCATAAGCCCATATCGATGTTCTTTCAATATCTTTATTAAAATAGGTGATGACAAATCCAAAATAATCTTTTATATTTTTGTTTTCTCCTTTTATCAAATTCTTAGGAAATATTGGCGGAAAAAGTATTAAAAGAATTAAAAAGAGAATAATTATAATCTTCTTTACCATGGCTGTAAAATTTTAAATGGCACCTCCTCTTCAACTTCTCCCATTATTACAACCTCAGGATTAAGATTAATATTAAATTTTTCATAAACCCTTTCTCTCACCATTTTCATTAGAGAGATTACATCATTAAATGTTGCATTCCCTCTGTTAAAAATGAAGTTGGCATGTACTGTTGAAACCTCTGCGTCACCAACTCTTAAGCCCTTACATCCTGCTTTTTCAATTAAATAACCCGCCTTGTTATCACCTTCATTTTTAAAAACACAGCCAGCTGTTGGATAATTCAGAGGTTGAGTTAATTTTCTTTTTTTAACTTTATATTTTAGAGTTGAAAAAATGGTCTCTTTTTTTGATTTTTTTAGCTCAATCAATGCTTCTAAAACAATCAATTTTCTTTCTACTATTGATGAGTTTCTATATGTAAAACCAATTTCTTCTTTTGGTAAAGTATAAATTTCACCAAAACTATCCATAACTTTTATCTCTCTTATGGAATCACTGATTGAAAAACCATCAGTGCCTGCATTCATTGCAATAACTCCACCAAGAGCTCCTGGTATTCCATGCAAAAATTCAAGACCAGAAAGTTCATTTCTAACTGAAATTGAAATGAGTTCAAACAATAGAACTCCACTTTCAGATATTATTAAATTGTTTTTAATACTCTTTTTGTTGAAATTTTCTTTTGAAATTCTTATTATAATTCCTTTTACTCCTCTATCAGAAATAAGAAGATTTGAACCATTTCCCATAAGATAAACAGGCATATTGTTATCTTTTCCAAATTTTAAAGTCAATCTTATATCATCATAATCCTTAGGAATTATTAAATAATCAACTTTACCCCCAACTTTAAAGGTTGTCATATTTTTAATCTCAAAATCTTTATAAATTTTACCTTTAATTAGATTAAACAAAATTTCGTCTTTCAATTTCAATTAAGAACTCCTTAACTAAATTCTTAATTTTACCGAGACCCATAAAAATAACAACATCATTTTTTTTAATCTCATCCTCTAAAAATAGAATAACATTTTTTTTATCAAGATAGAATATCTCTTTATTATGATATCTTTTCTCTACTTCCTCTAAAATCATCCTTATATCAGCTCCATAAGTGTCGTTCTCATCAGCTGGGTCTATTGGTAGAAGTATAATTATATCACTTAATTCAAAACTTTCTGAATATTCTTTATGAAGATCTTTTACTCTTGAATATCTATATGGCTCAATTACAGATATTATTCTTCTGTTTTTAAAATAGTCCCTTGCAATTTTTAAGGTCACACCTATCTGCGTAGGATGAAGTGCGCAATCATCAATAACAGTAAAATCTTTATCATAAACAATTTCAAATCTCCTTTTTACTCCCTTAAAACCCTTTAAAATTTCTAACACATCATTAATATTTAAACCTTCCTCAATAGATGTTAGGATAACTCCGAGTGAATTTAAAAAGTTTTTATCCCCTGGAATTGAAAGTTCCAAATCCCCAATTTTATTATGTTTGTAAAAAACTTCTCCGATTGTCTTTAAGTTAGATTTTTCTTTTATCTTACCAAAAATTGTTGCATCTTCATTTTCAGTTGAATATGAAAGAATCTCTTTTTTTATCCTATCTTTTAATTCAAAACTATTTGGACAATCATAAGATAAAATTACTTTTTTAGATTTTGATTTTTCAATAAACTTTAAAAAACTCTCTTTAAGTAGATTGAAATCTCCTTTAAAAGGACCATCGATGTTGAGATGATCTCTATCAATGTTTGTAATTATTGGAAGATAAACATCAAAAATTAGAAAAGATTCGTCATGCTCATCTGTTTCAAGGATAAAATATTCACCACTACCGATTGAACTTCCAAAATAAAAATCTTCATTTTCACCTCCAAAATAGATAGATGGTGATAACCCAATTTCTTTAAATAGATAAGAAATCATTGCAGTTGTAGTTGTTTTTCCATGTGAACCTGCAACTGCGATTACCTTTTTATTTTCAGTGAATTTTTTAATAAAATCTACTCTATGATAAATTTGTTTGTTCATTTTTTTGGCTTCAACTAATTCTATGTTATCATCTTTAATTGCTGATGAGTATATGATAATATCTGAATCTAAAATGTTTTTATAGTTATGATATAAAAAAATATTAACTCCCTTTCTTTCGAGTTCTTTAAACTTTTCATTGTAAATTATATCTGAACCTGAAACCTTATAGCCACTTTCAACCAAGAGATTTGCAAGGGACAACATTCCAGCACCGCCAATTCCAATTAGATGAACTCTATTTTTTTCTATCATCTAAAATCTCCTTTAAAATTATGCTTTTTGTATCAGGAAAAGAAAATTCAGTAAAATTTTTTCTATATTCATCTAAATTCTTTATAAACTCATTTAAGATTTTTGGAAAACTGTCTTTATCATCTTCTTTAAAGATAACTCCAACATTAAAATTTTTAATCAGTTCACAATTTTTATTTTGATGTTCACTATTTTTTATTGGAATAACAATTGCTGGTTTTTTTGAATATATTATCTCCCATATAGTTGATGCTCCACCTCTTGAAATTACAAAATCAGATGCTCCATAAGCATATTCTATATCATTTAAATAATCTAAAATAACTGAATCAAATTTAAATTCTTGATTGATTTCTACATTTCCTTTAATTACAATCCCCTGCAAGTTGAGTTTAAAAAATTCATCTTCAAACTCTTTAATTAAATCAAGAAGGAATTTTGAACCTCCACTACCTCCAAAAAGAAGAAATGTTGTTTTGTTATCTTTTAAATTAAATCTTTTAAAAGCCTCATCTTTATCTATTTTTCCTATTTTCTCTCTAACAGGCATTCCACTCATAACAATATTGTTAGAATTTAAGTAGTTTTTTGATTCATAAAAAGAGATGAAAACCTTTTCTGCTTTCTTTGAAAATGTTTTTATAACTTTACCTGGGATAGAATTTTGTTCATGAAGATAATAGGGAATTTTTAACAATCTTGACATAAAAAGTATTGGAAAAGAAACATAACTGCCAAAAGCAAAAACTTTATCAGGTTTTTCTTTTTTTAAAATAGAAAAGGATTTAAATAGTGAGATAAAAATTTGGAAATGGAAGAGTTTTCCTGAAGGTGCACCTATTGGTAAGTTTATAAATCTTTCATTACTCTCTTTTAAAATTTCTATCTCCCTTTCTCTTTTTCCAATGGTATAAAAAGTTTCAACACCATTCTCTTTTAAATATTCACCAACAATCAATGCTGGGTAAATATGTCCTCCTGTTCCACCTGTTGAAATTAAAATTTTCATTCAACAAACCTCGAGATATTCAATAAAATACCTGCCTCAATACCATTAATAAGAAGAGATGAACCACCATAACTTATGAATGGAAGAGTAAGACCTGTTACAGGAAAAAGTCCGAGATTCACACCAATAACAATTATCGCCTGAGCAAAAATATGAGTTGTAATTCCGAATGATAGAATCTTAAAAAAAACATCTGATACTTTCATTGATATTGAATAACCTCTCACAAGAAGAAGAAAATATACAAAAATAACTACTGCTCCTCCAATCAAACCAGTTTCTTCACAAATTAAAGAAAAGATGAAATCTTTAGAAACGAGAGGTACATAAAGAAACTTCTGTTTTCCATTCATATACCCTGAACCGAATAATCCACCTGAACCAATTGCAATAAGAGATTGTACTATTTGATAGCCTTCTTGTGTTATCATTTTAAATGGATAGAGTGTGCCTATAATTCTATTTAGCCAATCTTTTTTTAAAAAAACAAAAACAGGAGCAAAGATTAAAAGTGAAAAGGGTATATAAAAATGTTTAGTTTTGTATGTTCCAACAAAAAGAAGAGATAAAAATATAAGGTATGTCAAAACAGATGTACTGAAATCTGTTTCAAAAATTATCAACATTACTCCAATAAAAGCCAAAGAGATTAAAGGAAACAAATCTCTTCCTTTTTCCCACAAAAAGTAATCTTTTGAAAGTATATACGATGCAAAAATAATAAGTGCGAGCTTAAAAAGTTCTGATGGTTGGAAACTCAAACCAAAAAGGGATATCCATCTTCTATATTCTGTATTAGGACTTAAAAATGGTATATAGACAAGTATTAAAAGTAAGAAAGAGATGTAAAAAATTAATCTTGCATATTTTATAAAAAATTTTTTTGGGATAAAGATAAAAACAAACATTGCTGCTATTGAGATTATTGAGTATATTAGAAATCTTATGAAGGTCTCCATTTTTCCATAAATTATCAATTCAACTCCAGACGCAGAAAATTGCCATAGAAGACCAAATGAATAAAGGATTATAAATATAAAGAAAAGTGTATAATCAATTTTCTTCATCTTTTTTACTTTTAACTATTTTGATAAAATAATCCCCTCTATCTTCAAAATCGTGAAACATATCAAAACTTGCACAGGCAGGAGATAAAATAACATAATCACCCTTTTCTCCAATATCTAAAGATATATCAACTGCCTCTTCGAGTGAATTTACAGGTATATAATTTTTATATTCTATTTCATCAAACATTTTTATAAAATCGTCTTTTGTAGCACCAATAACAATTGCATATTTGGCTCTTTTTTTGACAACTTCACACAACTCTCTAAAATTGGTACCCTTTTTACTTCCCCCAAGAATTATTATTGATTTATTTTCTGGAAAAGATAGAAGTGCCTGAATTGACGATTCTGGTTTTGTCGATTTTGAATCATTGATAAAAGTTATACCATTGATAATATCCACAAATTGTAATCTATGAGGTAGACCTTTAAAATTTCTTAAAACATTTCTGATAGCTTCAATTTTTGCACCTAAAAGATAACTTGATAGAATCGATGAGATTATATTTTTTGAATTGAAATCTCCTATAAGTGAACTTTCATCTCTATCACAAACATAAATCTTCTCATTATTTATGTTTAGAAAAATCTTTTTATCTTTAAGAAATATACCTTCAACCTCTTCATTTAAAGAGAAAAAGTAGACTTTACTTTTAATCTCTTTGCTTAAATTTCTAACAATCTCATCGTCGTAATTTAAAATTGCAAAATCTTTTTCATCTTGATTTTCAAAAATCCTTTTTTTAAAGAAAAAATATTCATCCAAATCATCATATCTATCAAGGTGATCTTCTTGAAAATTCAGGAATGTTGCAACTTTTGGTTTGAACTTTTCTATTGTTTCAAGTTGAAAGCTCGAGACCTCAAGCACAAAAACTCCATCCCTTTCATTAATTACAAGAGAAGACAATGGAATTCCAATATTTCCGCCAAGATGTGAATTTATATTACTTTCCTTTAAAAACTCATAAATTAAAGTTGTTGTTGTGCTTTTACCAGAAGTTCCTGTTATTCCTATAACATCACCATTTATAAAACTGTAAGAAAGTTCAAGTTCACCAATTATTTTTTTGTTCAATTCTTTAGCTTTTAAAATAATTGGATTTTTATATGAAACTCCTGGGCAGGGAACAATTATATCACTTTCATATATTTTTTCTGAATTTATTCCAAATTCATAACTAATTCCGTTTCTCTTTAAAATTTCGATTTCTTTCTTAAATTCATCCTCTTTTTTTATTTCACTTAAAAAAACTTTTGCACCTTCTTTTTTCAAAAGAAGTGATGTATAGAAACCAGACCTTTTTGAGCCACCTATCCCTATAACTGAAACTTTTTTATCCTTAAAATTCAAAAATTCCTCCTATGGAATATATAGGATTGAAAAAGTAATTAGTATTAAAATCACTTGACATATCCAAAATCTAATTGTAATTTTTTGTTCAGGAATTCCAAGAAGTTCGAAATGGTGATGGATTGGAGACATCTTAAAAATCCTTTTACCCTCTTTATACTTTCTTTTTGTATATTTAAAATATAGAACCTGTATTATAACTGATAGTGTCTCCATACCAAAAATCAGCATAAAAATAGGAACTATAATTTCAAGTTTAAAGGCAAGAGAGTAGAATATAAAAAATGCACCAAGAAAAGATGAACCAGTATCACCCATAAAAATTTCAGCAGGATTAAAGTTAAACCATAAAAAGGCAAGGAGAGAACCACCAATGGCTATAAGTGGAATAATATTAGGGAAAATAGCAAAAAATAGAACCAAAATTAATGATAAACCTGATAAAAGACCATCTAAACCATCTGCAAAATTAAAACTATTTATTGCACCAACAGAAAGAAAAAGTGTTATTATAACAAAAATTGGTGTTGAAACAAAAATATCCTTACCTGATAAAGGAAGATAAAAATAGGTTCCATAGTTTTTAATAAGAAAAATTATTAATGGAACTGAGAAAATTGTTTGTAAAATTATTTTCCATCTTGCTTTCAATCCATAAGCATCTTTTTTTGTTAATTTTAATAAATCATCACATAAACCTATTGAAGATTGAAGAAGAACAAAAAGTATCAAGTTGTTCATAAATGGAGTTTTAGGAAGAAAAATATAGGTTAAAATTAGAACTATTAAGAAAGAGAGGCCTCCAAGAGTTGGTGTGCCTATTTTCTTATAGTGCATAACTGGACCTTCTTCCCTAACCATCTGACCAATTTTTCTTTTTTTCTGAAAATAGATAAGAAGACAAGTTATAAGCGAAGTTAAAATGAATGAAAATATAAAAGGTAAAAGATAACTCATATCTTCTCCTTTATGAGCTTAGAATTATTTAAATTATCTAAAATCTCTTTTGTAACTTCAACATCGTTAAAGGGAGTTAATCCATCTTTAGTTCTCAAATTTTTTTCATTGCCTCTTCCAAGAATAAATAGACCATCACCTTTTTTTGTAAATTCAATTGCTTTTTTTATGCACGCTTTTCTATTTTCCACAAAAAAATATTTTACATTAAATTTTTTCAAAAAATAGATAAAATTTTTGTTACATTCGAATGGTGTTTTTTCTTTTGAATCATCACTTGAGATAAAAATATAATCAAAATTTCTGATAAGTAGTTTTGTTATTAGTAGTGTCTCTCTTATATCTTCTTCTTCAAAAAAAGAGAAAAGGACAATTTTTCTCTTTAATTTAATATCTCTTATTTTATCTATTAAAAATTCAATTGAAAGAGGAGTGTTTGCTTTATCAACCACAATAAGTGGATCATTATTCAATATAACCCATCTACCTTCTGGTTTTTTATATATATTTTTTATCTTTTCTATAACTTCTTCTGTATCTAAATTGAAAAGGTAAGATAGTGATATTGCTGGAAGAACTGAGTAAATATCGCTCTTTTCTTCTAAATCAATACTGTATGTTTTTCCTAAAAGATTGATTTTAAAGTTATAAAGGTTATCTGATTTAGAATAATTTTCTACATAAAAATCTGCTCTGTTTTTATATGAAAAATAATAATTCTTGCTATCCTTTTTGAAAAAAACAGAATAAGGATCGTCTCTATTTATTAAAAATGGACCATTTACAAGTTCTTTCAATTTTAATTTTGATTCAAGATAGTCATTTATGTTTTTATGTATTTTAAGATGATGAGTTATTGAAAAGTTTAAAAATATTCCACCTTTAAAATCAATTCCATAAATTCTTTTTCCTCTAATAGCAAAAGATGATACTTCAATAAAAAAGTTTTTTATCGATTTTTTTAAACTCTCTTTAAGATAATAGTTTAATATATGTGATTCTGGAGTTGTCAAAACATTTTCAGGTTCAAAAACTTTTTCATTTAAAAAATAGATGCCTTCACTACCAATTGAAGCTGAATCTAAAAAAATATTTCTCAATAGATATATAACGCTTGTTTTACCAGAACTTCCTGTTATACCAAAAACATTTAAATCTTTTGATGGATTGTCAAAAAAATTTCTTGAAATTTTATATAATGCTTCTCTCACATCATCAACTATAACTAATGTTATATCATCTGGATGCTCGAATATTCTATCTGAAATGAAAACTCTTGCACCTTTTGAATAAGCATCTTTAAAAAGATTTATTCCATCAAAATTCTGCCCTTTAATAATAAAAAAAAGTGAATTTTCTTTTGTCTCACTTAGATTGATAGATAAAGAACTGATAGGACAATTTTCATCTCCAAATATTTTCTTGTAATCAACATCTTTTAACAAACTATTTAACTTCTTCATCCTCTTTTATTCCATAATAGTTTATGATTTTTTCTGTTACTTTTCTAAAGACTGGTGCTGCTATTCCTGAAGCAAAAACATCATAACTTCTTACACCATCAACAACAATTGTTATTATATATTGAGGATTGTTACAGGAAAGAATCCCTATAAACCATAAAACTGATTCACCTTCAACATATTTTCCATCTTTTATCACTCCTGCTGTACCAGTCTTTCCGCCAATGGAGTATCCTGAAATAGTTGCACTTTTAACTCCTTTATCACTAACAACATAATCAAGATAAGATAAAATTGTATCTGCTGTCTCTTCTGATATTACTTTTTTAACTAAAACTGGTTTTGATTCTTCAATAATATTGTCACCATCGACTATTTTTTTAACAATTTGAGGTTTTAATCTATTGCCTTTATTTGCAATTGTTTGATAAAAAGTTGTTTGTTGAAGAGGTGTTACTGTTACACCAACACCAAAAGACATAGTAGTTAGAGTTGTAGCACTCCAATCATCTGGTTCGAGAATATCTCCACTACCTTCATATGGAAAATCCAAACCAATTTTTTCTCCAACTCCAAATAATTTTAGATAGTAATATAATCTTTTATTCAACCTTTCCCCAACTTGAATAAATCCAACATTACATGAATTTCTTAGAAGATCTTTTAAAGTTTGCTTTCCATGAGAAGCAGTACACTTAAATGTTTTGTTATCTCTAACAATATAACCTCTACATTCAAATTCATCATCTTCACTTATTGCTTTTTCTTCAAGTACAGCAGATGCAATTAAAGGTTTAAATGATGAGCCAGGTTCATAATTGTAACCATAAGATGGATCTGGATAACTAAATTTTGAAAAGTCATCAAAATCATTTGGATTGAAATTTGGTATGTTTGCAATCGAAATTATTTCTCCTGTTTTTACATCCTCAATTATTCCTATAACTCTTCTTGGATAATACTCTTTATAACAATTTTCAAGCTCTTCTTCTAACATTCCTTGTAAGTTTATATCAATTGTTAGATATAAATCTTTACCATTCTCTGGTTTTTTAATAACAAATTCAGTTCCTGGTATTTCATTTCTTAATGCATCAACCATAAAACCGATCATACCATCTTTGCCTTTTAGAATATCATCAAATTGATATTCTAAACCTTCAAGACCTCTATCAACTCCCATAATTCCGAGTAGATATGAAGCAAGGTTTCCATACGGATAAACTCTTTTATAATAGAGTTCAAAATATAGAGTACTATCAAGAAATTTTTCTATTTTTTTCTTCTCTTCTCTATTGATATCATCTTTTAAGATAACCTGGCTTTTATTTTTTGAGAACGCCTCTCTTAAAATTTCTTTATCTATATTTAATAATTCACTATATTTATCTATCCATACATCAACATCTTTAACTTGATTTTTATTCAATATCAACTTATGTCTTTCTATAGAAATTGCAAGTATTTTTCCATTTCTGTCAAATATTGTCCCCCTCTTTGCCTGTAAAACTTTTCCGCTCTCCATCCACTGATTCAAGCCCATCTCTCTTAATAAAGAGCCCCTTAAAACACTGATATAGAAAAATCTAAAAAAGACAATCACAAAAACTATAACAAAAAGAATGAATACCTTAAAAATTTTATCGTTGATCTTGACTTTCTTTTTCTGAAGATTCTCCTTTATCAATTATAATCACCTTTCCTTTATCATACTTAACTTTTAATTCCTCAACCGCTCTCTCTATTAAATTTTTAGGATTTGTTACCTCTTCATATTTTATGGTTAACTCATCCAATTTACCCTCTAAATATTCTAACTCATCTTTTAAAGCGCTTTTTTCTTTTTCAAGGCTCATAATCTTAAGATTTATTACTCCATATAAAAGCATAAATAGAATAATAATTATAATAAGAAAACTAAATTTTTTGAACCACTCGGAGTTTTGCACTTCTGCTCCTCCTATTCTCTTTAACCTCAGATTGAGATGGTGTTATAACTTTCTTATTTAAAAAAACCACTTTACCCATATCTTCCAACTCTTTTAAAGCATTTTTCACTATTCTATCTTCGACTGAATGATAAGATATAATTTCTAAGATACCATCTTTATTTAGATAATCAGGAAAAACAAATAAAAATTCTCTCAAATTTTCAAACTCTTTGTTCACATAAATTCTTAATGCTTGAAAAACTTTTGTAGCTGGATGAATTTTACCTTTTCTTTTTACAACTTTTTCAACGATATCTGCTAACTCCTTTGATGTTTCAATTTTCTTATTTTTTCTATATTTTACAATCTCCTCAGCAATTTTCTCACTTCCCTTTATCTCTCCATACTCTTCAAAAATATATGCAAGCTCATTTTTACTCAGTTTATTTATATAATAATCTGCACCTTTTATCTCTTTACTATAACCCATATGCAAACTTTTTTCATCAAGAAAAGAGAAACCTCTTCCATTTTCAAGTTGAAATGATGAAAAACCAAGATCGAGAAGCATAAAATCTGCACCATTTATATTTATCTCTTTCAGCTTTTTATAAAAATCTTTGTAATTTTCATTGAAAAGGTAGAATTTTTTATTTAATTTGGATAATCTTTGATTTGCAATTTTAAGAATCTCTTCATCAAGATCGAAACCAATAAGTATAGAATCATTGCTTGCTCTTTTCAATATCTCTTCGCTATGACCACCTTCACCAACTGTTAAGTCAAGAAAAACTTTATGTTTTGAAAAATTTATAAATGATATAACTTCATTAAGTAAAACCGGAGTGTGTTTTATTTCCATCATTTACCTTCAAGAATTTTCGAAATTGAATCTTCATAAGAAATCTCTTTTGAATTTCTGTAATTTTCCCAATTTTTACTATCCCATAATTCAATCCTATTATAAACTCCAATAAAATAAATTTCCCTATTCAAATTAGCAAATTTTCTGAAATTAGAAGGAATCAATATTCTGCTATATCCATCAGTTTCAATTTCAACAGCTGATGAAAACCATATTCTTAAAAAATATCTTGACTCTTTTGAAGATAAAGGAATTTTGGATAATTCATTTGAGATTCTTTCCCACTCTGAAAGTGAATATAAAAAAAGGCAATTTTCAAAACCACGAGTAACGATGAACTTCTTCCCCAATTCTTGCTTAAATTGAGGAGGTATCATTACTCTACCTTTATTATCCATTTTGTATAAAAAAGAACCCATAAACATTTTTTATATTTTACCACAAATTACCACAAATTACCACAAATTAAATTTTATAAAAATTTTATAATTGGTATAATAAACAAAAAGTAGGAGGATCAATGAATAATGATTTAGTTGATAAGATAAGAGACTTTATTAAAACTATTTTAAAAATCCTTGATACTGTACTTTCTCTGATAACTCTTTTAATTTTTTTGTTAAGTTTAAAATACCTTCCCTATTTTTTAAATTTCACTCTTTCAGCAGAACCACTTAATTTAATCTCACACTTTCAATATATACTTTCATATATACTTCTCCTTGCGATATTACTTGAATTGATGGTCGTACTTGTTAGATTTTCAACTTTTGCATTGATTGATACATTAATAATAATTATTGTTAGAGAAATGCTTACTCATCCTGGTATATCAATGAATAATATTCTGTATGGAGTTATCGGTGTTGGAATTTTAAGTTTTGTTAGAAGATTTTGTTTTACAAAAGAAGAAAGGGAGAGAAAAATTTAAAAATATTTTTTAATTTAACTTATTTTAATTCCTTCCACTTTTCGAGAAGTTCTCTCTCTTTTCTTGTTAATTTATCTGGAATTTTTATTTTAGAAATAATCAAATAGTCCCCTTTTCCTCTGCCTCTTAAATAAGGTAATCCTTCCCCATTCAGCCTTATTGTTTCATTGAATTGTGTTCCTGGCTTTATTTTAACTACCTTTTTCCCTTCAATTGTTGGAATTTCTATTTCACCTCCAAGCAATGCAGTTAAAAGGGGAATATCAGCTTCATAAATAAGGTTCGCACCGTCTCTCTTTAAATATGGATGAGGTCTAACTTTGACCTCTATGTATAAGTCACCCTTGAGACCATTTTTAGAACTATTTCCTTCTCCTTCTAATTTTATTCTCATTTCATCTTCAATTCCTGGTGGGATTTTTACTTTAATTATTCTTCTTTTAGTTTTTATTCCTTTTCCCCCACAATTTCTGCAAGGATTTTTGTTTATATAACCTTCTCCTCTACAGGTTGGACAGGTTGTAACTGTTGTGAATTGACCAAAAATAGATGACTGACTTCTTCTTACTTTCCCAGTTCCACGACAGGTTGGACAGGTTTCTTGTTTAGCTCCTCCTTCTACTCCAGTCCCACCACAAAATTCGCAGGGTTCATCTCTTTCGACCTCAAACTCAACTTCTTTTCCATACATTACATCTTTTAAATCAATTGTAACCCTTCCATATATATCACTTCCTCTTTCAACTCTTCTTCTCTCTTCAGTTCTTGTAAAACCACCTCCAAAGAATGTGTCAAAAATATCTTCAAAACCAAAATCTCTGAAAAAATCACCAAATGGTGATTCTCCTGTATTTCGGTAGGCGTAATCACTAACCCCTTCTTCTGCTGTTCCATACATATCATATCTTTTTTTCTTATCGGGATCTGATAAAACTTCGTAAGCTTCATTTATTTCAGCCATCTTTTTTGCCGCATCGGGGTTATCCTTGTTTAAATCAGGATGATATTGCTTAACAAGTTTTCTATAGGCTTTTTTAATTTCATCAGGGGTGGCATTTCTATCCACCCCTAATATTTCATAATAGTCTTTATTCATTACTTAACTTCATAATCTCCATTTATTGTTCCTTTATCGTCGTCTTTTTTGTTTTCATCTTTTGGTGGTTCTTGCGTTGTTTCGCCTTGTTGTCCACCTGTTCCTGTTGCTTCAGTTTTTTTATAAATCTCTTCTCCAACCTTTGAAAGTGCCTCATTAACCTCGTCAAGTTTTTTCTTTACTTCATCAATTTTATCCTCTTTAAGTAAATTTTCAAGTTCGTCAAGTTTTCTTTCAGCATCATCAGCCACTTCTTTACTTACTTTATCTTTGTTATCTTTCAATGTCTTTCTACCTGTATAAAGAATTTGATCAGCAAGATTTCTTGTTTCGATTTCTTCCTTCATTTTTTTATCCTCTTCTGCAAATTTTTCTGCCTCTTTTTTCATCTTCTCAACTTCTTCTTCAGAAAGTCTAACTGCTTGAGTCACAGTTATGTTTTGACTTTTGTTTGTTGCTAAGTCTTTAGCAGTAACATGTAAAATACCATTTTCATCAATCTCATAAGTCACTTCAATCTTAGGAATTCCTCTTGGTGCAGGGGGAATCCCATCAAGAATAAATCTTCCTAAAGAGACATTATCTTTTGCAAGAGGTCTTTCTCCTTGTAAAATATGTATCTCAACAGATGTTTGATTATCTGCAGCAGTTGTAAAAGTTTGAGTTTTCTTAATTGGTATAGGTGAATTCCTATCTATCATTTTCGTAAAGATACCTCCAAGTGTTTCAATACCAAGTGTTAATGGCGTTACATCTTGAAGAACAATCTCTTGTTTTACACTACCTTCAAGAATACCAGCTTGGATTGCAGCACCGATCGCAACACACTCCATTGGATCAACTCCTCTTTCAGGTGGTTTTCCAAAAAAGTTTTCAATAAATTTTTGAACTATTGGCATCCTTGTTGGTCCACCAACAAGGATTATATTATCAATATCATTTGGTGATAGTTTAGCATCTTCAAGTGCTTGCTGTAATGGACCACGACATTTATCAACTATTGGTTTAACAAGTTCTTCAAGAAGAGCCCTTGTTATTCTTTTAACTAAATGTTTAGGTTCATTGTTAACTACAGTTATAAATGGTAGGTTGATTTCAGTTTCAAGTACACTTGAAAGTTCAATTTTTGCTTTTTCAACTGCCTCTCTTAATCTTGGAAGTGCCTTAGGATCTTTTGATAAATCAACCCCTGTTTCTTTTCTAAAATCGTTAACAACATAGTTCAATAATGCCTCATCCATATCTCTTCCACCGAGTTGAGTATCACCAGAAGTTGATACAACTTGGAAAACACCTTCTCCAAAATCCATTATTGTAACATCAAGAGTTCCTCCACCAAAATCAAAAACAAGTATTTTTAACTCTTTTTCACTTTTGTTTAGTCCATATGCAAATGCTGCTGCTGTCGGTTCATTAATCAATCTTACAACTTCAAGTCCTGCAATTCTTCCTGCATCTTTAGTTGCCTGTCTTTGGTTATCATTAAAGTATGCTGGAACAGTTATTACTGCTTTTTCAACTCTCTCTCCGAGATATGCTTCCGCATCTTTTTTGATCTTCTGTAAAATAAATGCGGAGATTTGCTCTGGAGTGTATTCTTTATCATCAATTCTTACTCTATAGTTCGTTCCCATTTTTCTTTTTATTCCAGTTATTGTCCTTTCTGGATTAAGAGTCATCTGTCTTCTTGCTGGTTCACCAACGAGAAGTTGTCCATCTTTTGTAAATGCGACATACGATGGAACAGTTTTACCTCCGAGTGAAACTCCTTCAGCAGCAGGAATTATTGTTGGTTTACCACCAATAATTACAGCAGCAGCAGAGTTTGAAGTTCCAAGATCAATACCAATTATTCTTGCCATACTAATTTACCTCCTTTTTATATACTTTTACATAGGCAGGTCTTATAAGAAAATCCTTTATCTTATAGCCCTTTCTATATACTTCAATTATTTTCCCATCATCTTCACCATTGTTTGTTGTTTCAACACTGATTGCTTGGTGAAGTGATGGGTTAAACTCTTCGCCTACAGTGCCAACTTCCTCAACTCCCTCTTCTTTTAAAAAATCGATAAACTGCTTCTCAATTAATTCCAATCCTTGGATTAAATTTTCATCATTTGTTTTACTTTTTGCATCATTAAGTGAATCAATTATATGTAAAAGAGAAGAGATAATTTCTCCTCTCTGTTTTGTTTTTCTTTCCTCTTCTTCTTCCTTCCATCTTTTTTGAAAATGCTCAAGGTCTCTTCTTTCTTTTTTAATAAGAAGAGAGAGAGCTTTAACTTCTTCTTTTAATTTTTTTATCTCTTCCTGTTTTTCTTTAAGTAGTTTAAAAAGTACATTAGAAAATTCTTCTCTATTCTCCATTTCTTCTCCTTTTAGCACTCTATAGTTTAAAGTGCTAATTTACATTATTAAATTTTATAAAATTATATAAATTTGTCAATATTTATTATAAGGTTTCTGAAAAAGTCATCTAACCTGTCATACCTTCAAAAGCAGGAATGAATATTACTGATAAAAATACTGGATTCCCATTTTCACGGGAATGACAAAGTAGATGGAAATACTGGATTCCCGTTTTCACGTGAATGACAAAAATAATTACATAAGAATGACAAAAAGAGGAACTGGATTCCCATTTTCACGGGAATGACAACAAACCACCATTCCTGCAGAAATAGAAATTAATATTACAAATAAAATACTGGATTCCCATTTTCACGGGAATGATAAAATAAAAGCGTTTACACAAGAATGACAAAAAGAGGAACTGGATTCCCGTTTTCACGGGAATGACAAAATAATATAGTTTACAAAAGTAGACAGCCTATTTTTGTAAACATACAAGTATGTCTTAAACTTATTTATATTTAATAAAAACATCCTAAAAAGACACTCTACTTTGTAAACTTTTTATACAAAATTAAAAAGAGGAGGTACCTTCTACCTCCTCTTTTAGTAGAATTTAGATTAATTTCTAATGGTTTAACCTGTAAAGATATTTATAACCTTTAAGAAAATATTTTTAATCAGTGAGATCAAATTATTAGAACCATTCGTAGTATTTAAGCAAGAGCATTTAAATTCAACATTTAGGACTTGTGGGCAACAAGGTAATCTAACATCTTTATAAGCTGAATCAAATTTACACTTTGGATTAACTGGTTTAACTCTATAAGTTTGATTACATGGAATTGTGCAATATGAATCATAATTACCCTGAGCTGTTCTTGTTAAAGTTGTAACTAACACATTATTCATATTGTAAATCTCAACTTTTGTATCAGTAGGACAATTCCCAGTAATATTAACAATTATTCTACCCATCTGTATACAGGAACATTCAAACTCAACATATCCATATCCATTTGGACAGCACTGTACAAGATTAAGTACCTTTGATTCTGGTTTAAATGTGCAATTTGAACCGACCGGTTTAATTGTGTATGTTCCAGGGCAAGGTATAGTGCAACCAGTTGTAAAGTATCCATTACCGTCGTCACTTAATCTATAAAGTAAATTTCCTTTACTATCATAAATCTCAACTTTTGCTGGAAGACAATTTGTTGGAAGTTTTACATCAATTCTACCTTTATAAGTGCATTCACA
>JAKPCM010000099.1 GCA_029553255.1 Caldisericota bacterium
TTCTTTGATTCATAATCTCTGCAAATCTTTTTATCCAATCTAAGGGATTATAAAAAACACCTTCTCCGAAATTCACTGTGCCGAGTGTTAAAGAAGCAAACTCTGGATTTAATTCTAAGGGTTTTACTCTCTCTTCAAAACTCATTCCAACTGCACCACCAGTAGAAATTTGAATTATCATATTTGGAACTTTTGTCTTTATTTTTTTTATTATCTCTTCGTACCTTTCTTTACTTTGAGTTGAATTCCCAGCATCATCTCTTGCATGAAGGTGAACTACAGATGCACCAGCATTGTATGACCTTAATACCTCTTCTGCTACTTCATCAGGTGTTATTGGAAGATTTGGATTTTCCTTTTTTGTTACTTCTGCCCCAACAGGGGCAACTGTGATAATTAATTTTTCCATTGTTAACTCCATTTATTTAATAAATTTCTTTTTATAACTTCATTTACTATATAATATGCAACCTGAGATGGATAAGTATTTGCTCCAAATCCCATATCATATCCGAGTTCATGGGCAAGCTCAGGAGTTATTTTATATCCACCACAGATTAAGAGTATTTTATCTCTCAGATTTTCTGCTTCAAGTAGCTCAGAAAGTAATGTTAAATTTTTAAGATGGATATTTTTTTGAGTTACAGTTTGCGAAATTAAAACAACATTTGGTTTGAACTCTTTAATTTTTTGTATTAAGAATTCATGTGGCACTTGAGAACCTAAATTTAAAATTTCAAAACCCTTATATCTCTCAAGACCATTATCTCCATTGTAACCTTTAGCATTTATGATTGCATCAAGTCCTACTGTATGAGCATCTGTGCCTAATGTGCATGCAATAATTTTTATCTTTCTATCCAACTTTTCTTCCATAATTTTTTCAATTTCGAAATAATCTAATTTTTTAATCTCTTCAACTTTCATTTTTATCTTCGATGTATCAATATATTTATTGAATTTTCCGTAGACAATAAAAAATGTGAATCCATATATATCTTTTTCATATACAATATTTTCATCAACAAGACCCATCTCTCTTACAACTCTCTTAGCAACTTCTCTTGAAAGTGGTAAAGAAAGTGGAATTGTAAAACTCATTTGAATTATTCCATCATCTTGCGTGTCACCATAAGGTTTTACAAATTTCTCTTTCTCGTCCATAGTTACTCCCTTTCAAATTAAATCATTTAACTCTAAATAATTATCGTCTTTTTTTATCACTCCATCATACCCTCTTCCCTCTTTTTTTGGCCTTTTGGTTTCTGAAAAATATCCCTCTTCTAAAGCCTTGAAAATTCCTATTGAAGATATCTCTTCGAGTTTTTCAACAGCCTTATCAAAAACCTCAAAAGCCCTTTTTCTTATAATTCCATCATCTTTAATATAAAATTCATTTGAAATAGATTTTAGATTATTCTTTATATATTGTGCATTTTCTATCGATAGGTATCTATCTTGGACAAAAGGAGTGTGAAGCGCCTCAGTTAACATTCCAAGAAGTTGAATCTCTTGATCTGTAAGAACAGAAACAATGTTGAAAAGTGTATCCATAATATGTGAAAAAAATATGTTTCCAGTTTTGTATCTTGTTGGGGGCATATATTTTATTGGTGAGTTTGGAAAAAGCTCTCTTACAAGTTGTGCTTGAGCTAATTCATATAAAAATCCATTTTCTAAATTTGGGTCTAATTCAAATGCATGGCCAAGGCCAATTTCATCTTCATTCATACCAGAATTTTTAGCAAGTTGTTCATTGATTATTTGAGATACAATAACAGTATAATAAAACTCTTTTGAATCAACAGTTTTTATTAAATTATCTTCACCTGTTACTATTGGAATACCACCAATATGGAGGATAAATCTTGAAAATCTCTGATCAATCATTGTTCTTAAAGGATTTATATTTCTAAAAATAATTCCATAAAGTGCATCATTTACCATCAAATCTAATCTTTCAATTGCAGCAAGGGCAGATATTTCTGGCATACACAATCCTGATGAATAATTCACAAGTTTTACATATTTTTTTGTATCTTTACTTATTTCATCAAGTGTTTCTCTGATGAATCTAAAATTTTCTTGAGTTGCGTATGTTCCACCATAACCTTCTGTGGTTAAACCATATGGAACATAATCAAGAAGGGACTGAGCAGTACTTCTTATAATTGCAATCATATCAGCGCCAATATATGCAGCAGATTTAACCTGTTTTGCATCTTCATAAATATTTCCAGTTGCAACAATAACATACAAATATGGCTTTTCTTTGAGAGGATATTCTGAAATCAAATTTTCTCTTTCTCTTTTTTTGTCAATAATTTTTGAAACTCCGTCTTTTATTAAATCTTTTGCTACAATTTTTATTTTTTCTTTATCACTAAGTTCAATTTTTGTTATGTCAATTTTATCATTATCAATATCTTCAATTAATTTCTGGATGGAATCAACATTTAATTTTATCAACGAATTTGATAATAAAAAAATTGTACCTTTTGATAAAAAATCCTTTTCTTGAATTTTATCTATAACTGAATTCACATACGGAACTCCTTTTGAATTAATTCCATTAATACCAAGAATCCTTAAAATTGCTCTTTCAATGGATTTTGTTGTATAAGATTTTATTTCATCAAAAACATCATTAGCAATTTTTTCTCCTAAACTTTTTGCATAGGTTATTCTTTTTTCATCAAGATTTAACACACCTTTTTTCATATCAATCCCCTTGTTTTTCCATAACATTAAAAACATTTAAAGGTTTTAGAGTTTCTTTTAATATTTTAAACAAATTTTTACCCTCATTCTCTTCAAAAAAACCATTCTGGTCAAAAGTTGAAAAGGAAATTCCTAATAATTTTACCTCTTTTAGAGTAAAAAAAGTAAAACCCAAATTTATCAATTTTTTATAATCATCTTTATTTAAAAAAATTTTTGTTGGATGTTCAACAATAATATTTTTATTTTCTTTATCTTTCAAAGATTTAAAAACTTCAGATGTTAACGCTCCTTTAATAAAGAGATAATCAAAATCTGTATCAGAAATTGTATCGCTCTCGACTAAATTATGGTCCTTTATAATAAGATATTTTTTTTCTGGATAATTTTTCAAAATAAACTCTTCTAAATCCTCTTCTATTTTTTTTATTGTGAATATATCTTTATAGAAAATTGTCTCTTCGATTATTTCATCGATGCTTTCGCCAATATTTAATCCAGTTTGAAGAATTACTCCATCTGAAAAATAGGTTCCAATTTTTCTATCAACTGCCCCATCTATTAAAATTAAATCAATATCATAATTTTTTGCCTCATCTAAAATTGTTTTTAAATCATTA
>JAKPCM010000100.1 GCA_029553255.1 Caldisericota bacterium
TAATAGATGACAAACCTTTAATTTATTATACTGCGTTACCATTTATCAAATCTGATTTTATCAATGAAATAGTGGTTGTTTTATCAAAAGATAATTATAAAAAAATTAAAAAATATTTTGAAAATTTAAAAAAAATTAAAAATATTGTTGTCGGGGGTGAAGAAAGAAAAGATTCAGTTATTAATGGTTTGGAATGTTTTTTAAATTCAAATATTAATAAGGTACTTATTCATGACGGAGCCAGACCTATTGTAAAATCAGAATTAATAAATAAAATAGTTTATAAAATAGATGATAAAAAATGTATTGTTCCAGTAATTACTGCTAATGAGACCATAAAGTTTATAAAAAATAAAAAAATCAAAACATTGAATAGAGATTCCTTATATATAACACAAACACCGCAAGGCTTTCCTTTTCCAAAAATATATTATTTATATAAAAAATATGAAAACAAGAAATTATTTGATGATTCTATGGTTTTCGAATTAGAAAATGAAGAAATTGAGTTAATAAATGGAGATTTTTCTAATATAAAAGTAACTTATAATAACGATATAATAGAAGTAATAGATTTTATACAAAAAAATGAAAATAGGTATAGGATTTGATTTTCATATAATTAAAAAAAATTTACCATTATTTCTTGGTGGCTTAGAGATAAGTAAAGAAAATGGTCTTTTCAGCAAAACTGATGGTGATATTTTAATTCATTCTATTATTGATGCAATTTTAGGAGCAATTGGAGAAAAAGATATTGGCGAAACTTTTAATGAGAATTGGAAAGGTAAAAAAAGTAGTGAATTATTAATAAAGACAATGGGAATATTAAATAAAAAAAATTTTAAAATTATAAATATAGATTCAGTAATTGTAATAGAAACTATAAATATAAGCACATATAAAGAAAAAATCATAGAAAATTTATCAAATTTAATAGGAATAGAAAAAGAAAAAATAAACATAAAAGGTAAAACTATGGAAAATATTGGTCATATCGGTCATAAAAAGGGTGGCGCTGCTTTAACCGTTGTTTTGATAGAATAGATTTACATCAATCTTTATAATAAAACCTTTAAAGAAAAATTTTTAAACAAAATTTCTTGACTCTCTTTTTTTATTCATTATTTTAACTAAATCATTTATTTCATAATTATTTATTATTTTTTTATCTTCTAAAAGTGCCCTTTTCGCTATATTAATTCCATATTGACTGACAAAATTCAATTGTGGAGCGAAATGACAATCTGAACTAATTGAATATAGTACATCAAAATTACTATTTTCATATATGATATTAGAATATAAATCAAGTCTATCAGATGCGGAGTTTATTTCTAAAATAGTTTTAGAATTTTCAATCTCTTTATAAAATTTTTTCCAATCAATTTTCATTTCATCTCTTTCAGATATTTTCCTTCCAGTTGGGTGTCCTATTATTGTAACAAAAGGGTTCCTGATAGCATTTATTAATCTCTTCATATTGGTGTTTAGATCTTCATTAAAATTATTATGTATAGATGCAATAACAAAATCTAAATCTTTAAGTATAGATTCATTAACATCAATTGATCCATCATTTCTTATATTTGCTTCTATCCCAAAGAAAATTTTTATATCTTTAAATAATTTTTCTATTTTTCTTATCTCTAATCTCTCTTTATAAATTCTTTTTTCACTTAAACCCTTCGCAAATTTTAAATCTTCTGCATGATCACTAATTCCTATATATTTATAACCAAGATCTTTGCTTTCTCTAACAATTTCATAAATTGATGATATTCCATCAGAATAATTACTATGAATGTGTAGATCTCCTTTAATATTATATGATAGAAGATTTTTGTCCATATTTATATATTTTTCCCAATGTTCTCTAAATTCTGGAGGAATGTAAGGTAGATCAAAAAGATTAAAGATCTGTTTTTCATTATAATCTAATTTTAGATAGTTAGTTGGTAATATTTGTATTCCTAAATTTTTACTTTTGTCATATAAAAAATTATTCAGACTTTTTGGACCAGTAAAATATAACAAAGCAGAATTAAAATATTCTTCTGGACATATTAAAATATTTATATCAATTTCAGAATCGTTTATTTTAAAATTGACAAAATCCCCATTCTCTTCAAAATTTCTGATAATATTAAAATCTTTTAATTTACTTTTTAACTTTATTGCATTATTATTGGCACATACAACGTTGAGATTTGAAACAACTTCTTTTCTTCTTCTAACACTTCCAGCTTTTTCAACATATTTTGAATTTAAACCTAAAAGAATTTCTTTTATATAACTGAAAATTGAATCTGCATAAGAGATACTAAATTCTCTTTGTAATTTAAAATAGTAATTTATATTTTTACCTATTATTTCTTCACCTTTTTCACCAATTATATCTATAGTTCTTAATTTTTTTTCTTTAACTAAAGATTTTAATGAATAGATATCCATAATATTAAATTCTTTATACAACTTATACAAAGTCTTCATACCAATTCCAGGAATTTTTAATAACTTTAATAATGATGGAGGGACATCTTTAGATAATATGTCTATATATTCACTTTTACCATTTAAAACAAGTTCTTTTATGATATTTTTTATTTTAGGCTTATCTGTTAGATATTTTTCTATTCTATCAAAATTTGACGTATTTAATTCAAATGTTAAGGATTGAATAGTATATGCTAATATTTTAATATCTGTTACTAATCTTTTATCATTTCCTTTAAATTCAAGTATTTGACTTAATTTATATAGTTCATTTGATATAAAAAAATTGCTCAATATTTCTTCCTTAATGTTCCTTTTAGTTCTTTTTCTATTCTTTTTTCAATTCTTTCTATTATTGGAAAAACATCAGAATCTTTTAAAGTTTTAATATTTGAATTAAAAATTAAACTGAAAGCCAAACTTTTCTTATTTTTTCCTATTTTTTCGTCTTCATATACATCAAATAATAATATTTTATATAAAATTTCATCTCCCTCCTCTTTTAATATTTTTAAAACGTCTGATGTTTTAATATTTTTATTTATAATCATAGAAATATCAAAAGTTAAAGATGGATATTTTGGTATCTCTTTATAATAAGTTTTTATGTTAGTATAGTTTAATAATTTTTCAAAGTTTAGATTAAAAACATAAATTTTTTGTTCAATTGATAATAAAGATAAAATTTTAGAATTAATCTCACCTATTTCACCAATCTCTTCATTTGATATAATAATTTTTCCATATCTATAAGGATGAAAATATGTTTTTGGATTAATATTTATTATATTGAAATTTTTTATTCCAAGTTCATTAAGGAGAGCTTCCAAAGCTCCTTTAATGTAAAAATAATCATATTCTTTGTCACTTTCTCCCCAATACTTTTCAACTCGTTTTCCTGTGACTAAAGCAGAGACTTCATCTGTCTCTTTACATTCATTGTTATCAATATAATATATCTTTCCAATTTCAAATATTGCGAGATTTTTATTTCTATTTTTAATGTTCCTTTCAGCTATTTTTAGTAACGAAGGTAATAGCGAGCTTCTTAAAACATTTTGATCGTTCCTAAGAGGATTTAATATCTCAATTAAATTTTTATAATCATTAAAATTATAGAGAAAATTATTATCAATTAATGATAAAGTGATAACTTCATTAAAACTTAATGATGTTAATATACCTTTTATTCTTTTTTTTAACTTTTTTGTATTATCCTCCTCATAAGAATCTATTTTTGCTGATGGAATTGAATATTCAATTTTTTCTATACCGTAATATCTAACTAATTCTTCTATTAAATCTATTTCACTTTTTACATCAGGTCTAAAATACTGACATTCAAAAATTGAAGAAGATTCATGTTGTTCAATCACTTTAAATCCGCCCTTTTCTAAAGAATTAATAATATCTTTATTACTTAATCCTACTCCAAGAATTTTTCTAACTCTATCATATCTTAATTCAATTTTCTCTTTTATATAAGGTTTTGAATAGATATCAATAGGTCCGTATATCTCTTTTCCTTCAAAATTGAATGCACATATTGAGCCAATTAATTCTGTTTTTTCAATATCAACTCCTTTTTCAAATCTATTTCCTGCCTCGGTTTCAATTTTTAATTTCCTTTTTGTTTTTGATATTGATTGAGGTGAAAAATTTGCAGATTCTAAAAAAACATTTTTTGTATCATCATTAACTTCAGTATCTTTTCCACCAATAACACCTGCTATAGCAATTGGAGATTTTATATCACATATTAATAACATACCTTCTTCTAATTCTCTTTCTTTTCCATCAAGGGTAACAATTTTTTCATTAGCTTCTGCCTCTCTTACTACAATTTTTGTATCAATTTTATCGAAGTCAAAAGCATGCAAAGGCTGACCATATTCATACATAAAAACATTAGTCCAATCAACTATGTTATTAACTGGTCTTAATCCTACTGATAATAATTTCCTTAAATTATTTATTGAAGAGGTTTTAACATTCACATCTTTTATTATTATTCCTACATATCTTGGACATAGTTCAATATTTTTTATTTCTATTTTAAAATCACTTTTATTAAACTTGTCTTTTTTATTTAAAAAATAGCCCCTTTTTTTGACTATTCCTAAACCATATCTTTCAAATTCTTCTGCTAAACCAATTAATGATAAAACATCGCCTCTATTATTTGTTTTAATATCTAAAATTGTATCGTTTAACCATAATAAATCTATTAAATTTTCACCTATATCAGTATCTGAAGGTAGTATAAAAATTCCGTTTTTCTGTTTTTCAGATAGATTTTCCTCTGGTATACCAATTTCATCATAAGACAATAACATTGCCTCGGATAATATACCATTAAATTCAACGGGTTTAATAGTAGTTGGGTTACTTTCCTTTCCATTTGTTTTAAAGACAGTCTTATAAATTTTACCACCATTTAATACCACAGGAACAACATCTCCTTGATTGATATTTGTTGCTGAAGTTATACTTTTAAAGATTTCTCCTTTTATATCAATTTTACATAAATATAAATTTTCTGAAATTTTATTAATATCTAAAACTTTACCCGAAAAGCATTTTTCAAGTACAGTTTTTTTGGGATTTATATTTTCAATTTCAATTCCCTTTAATAGACATATTTCTTCTGTTTCTTTTAAATCTAAATTAAATTTAAAAAATTCCTTAAACCAATTGAGTGAAATTTTCATAAAAACTCCTTTAAAATTGATTTAAAAATCTGATATCATTCTCATAAAATAATCTAATATCAGAAATTCCATATTTAATCATAGCAACTCTTTCAACACCTAATCCAAAAGCAAAACCTTGATAGATATCTGGATCAATTCCAACATTTGATAATACTTTTGGGTGAACCATACCAGCGCCTAAAATTTCTACAAATCCTGTATATTTACAAACACTGCAACCCTTTCCTTTACAAACAGAACATGTTGCAGCTACTTCAATTCCTGGCTCAACAAAAGGAAAATATGATAAATAGAATTTTGTTTTCGTTTCTTCCCCGAACATTCTTTTTGCAAATAAATCTAATATTCCCATTAAATCTGCAAGTGTTGTATTTCTATCAATCATTAATCCTTCAATTTGATAAAAAATTGGTGAATGGGTTGCATCAAATGGATCTCTTCTATAACATCTGCCTGGTGCAATTAATCTAAATGGTGGTTTTATCTTCTCCATTACTCTTATTTGAACTGGAGATGTATGGGTCCTTAAAAGTAAGCCATTTGGTAAGAAGAGAGTATCCCACATATCTCTTGCTGGATGATATTTAGGCATATTAAGCGCCTCAAAATTGTAATAATCTGTTTCAATTTCTGGTCCTTCATAAATCGAAAACCCCATTTTTAGAAAAACTTCTGTTATTTCTTCTTCGACTTTTGTTAAAATATGTTTTTTACCCAAAATAAATGGGTAACCAGGTAAAGTTTCATCAATTTCCTCTTCTAATAATTTTTGATTCTCAGAATCTTCTCGAATTTTTTTTTCTAATATATTTATTTTTTTTTCGATTTCTTTTTTAATTTTATTAATTTTTTCACCATACTCCTTTTTTTGTTGAATATCGGAAATATTTTTAATATTCTCCATTAAATTTTTAATTATTCCCTTTTTACCAAGATATCTATTCTTAATTATTTCAAGTTCATCAGGTGTTTTTAAATTAGAAATTTCTTCGTTGAATTCTTTCATTACATCTTCATCCATTAATAACTCCTTTAATATGTTTGCATTTATTATAACTAAAATTGTATAATATTTTCAATGGAAGAAAAGAAAGTCAACTTTAAGTCAATAGGAAGAAATATACTGATATCATTTTCTTTAACAATTTTAGTAGTTTTCATTTTAATAATATTATCTAAAGGTGGGAATTTCATTGAATCTTTTTTTGAAATCAAACCATTATATTTAATAATTTCATTTGCTCTTGTGGGTTTATCATGGTTACTTGAAGCTTTTCAAATTATTTATTGTGCTAAACTATTATCGATCAATTTATCAAAACGTGAAGCAATTAATCTTGCACTTATAGGAAACTTTTTTTCAGCCGTTACTCCTTTTTCAACTGGCGGTCAACCATTTCAAATGTATCTATTAAATAAAAACTCGAATGTTGAGTATGGAGAAAGTGCCTTTTTTCTGTTAGTTAAAGAAATTATTGCTTTCATTGTTCGGATTAGTTTAATTATTGCTATTCCAATTTTTGTTACTTTCTTTAAATTTGAATATACTTTGCCACATGGCGTAAATATTGCTATAGATATAGGATTGATAATTTATCTATTGATTTCAATATTGATAATTTTAGCTCTTTTTCGAACAAGAAAAATAGCAGATTTTATAAAAAAAATAGCAAAAAAAATTTTACCATTAAAAATCTCAACAAAAGTCAACGAAGAGATTGATAAAAATGTTCATCTTTTTGAGGAAGGGAAAAGGTCTTTAGATAAAAGTAAAATAAATATTCTTTTATTAATATTTTTTTTAAATCTGATACAATGGTTAAGTTCACTTTTTTTACCTGTTGTTCTTCTTAGGGGCCTTGGTTCGAATTCACCAATATTTTCTATAATATTTGTAACAATAGTTTTTTTAGTATCTGTTGTATATGTTCCTACGCCTGGTACCTCTGGTGCTGCTGAATTTGGCATCGCTTTGTTTTTTTCATCATTTTTACCAAGACAACCACTTATTGTATTTATTTTATTATGGAGATTTTTTTATTATTATATAAATATAATTATAGGTAGTTTCTTTGTATTTAAAGAATTTATGTCGAAAAGAAAAAAAGAAAAAAAGAAAAATTTATAAAACTTTATCAATTATACCACCGCCAAGAACAGCTTCATCTTTATAAAAAACAGCGGATTGGCCAGGAGTTATTGCAAATTCATCAAAGTTTAATTTTACTTTCACTCCTTCATCAATTTTTTCTACACCACAATCCATTTCTTTGCTTTTATATCTTGTTTTAACTTTTGCCCTAAAAGATGATTTATTTATTTCATAAAGCCAATTTAAATTTTTTACTGTAAATTCATTCTTCATTGTATAAATTCTTTCACCTACATATAAAATATTGTTTTCGGGATCTATATTTACTATATATAAAGGCTCTCTCCATGAAATATTTAATCCCTCTCTTTGACCAATTGTATAAAAATAATAACCTTTGTGTGTTCCTAATTTTTTACCATTAATATGAAGAATATCCCCTTTAGATTCTGGTAAAATTTCTTTTAAAAATTTTTCTTTTTTATCAATAAGAAAACATAAATCCTGACTTTCTTTTGGTATTTTTTCATATAAATTTAATTTTTTCACTTCATTAATAACCTCTTTTTTATAATAAGAACCAAGAGGAAAAATAATTTTAGATAAATAATCTTTATCAACTCTATATAACATATAAGATTGATCTTTTAATTTATCCACTCCTTTCAATAAAAAATAATTTCCATTTATATTTTGAATTCTTGCATAATGACCACTTGCTACATAATCATTTTGTTTTAATAAATTTTCGATTATCAATTTAAATTTAATTTTCTCATTGCATAAAACACAGGGATTTGGCGTTCTACCATTTTTATATTCATTAATAAAATTATTAATTATCTCTTTTTTGAAATTTTCTCTAACATCAATTATTTCTAATTTAACATTTAATTTCTTAGTTATGTTTATAACATTCATAGTATTACAACAATTTAATGAACAAACGTTTTTTTGATCAAATAATATTAAAAAAACAGCAGTTACTTCAGAAAAACTTTTTTTTAAAAGATAGAGAGAGTAAGTTGAGTCAATTCCTCCTGATAAACCAATATAAATCATCTATAATATTTTATAAATTCTTGATAAAAAAGTAAAATTTTTAAAAAATTCATACCTCTTGACAAAATCGACTTTTTTGATAAACTTTTAAAATTGTGTTCTGATAAGAGTTTCATAAAGAACCTTGAAAATTTTACATCAAATTACTTGACAAAAAGTAGTTTAATGTTAAAATTTATAATGGTGAATTATCTCGAACTTTGAAAACTAAGCAGTACATATTTATACCGTACTTGTCAGGGTTTAAACTTTCTGAAATTAATTTTATTTAGTTAACTTTGGAGAGTTTGATCCTGGCTCAGGATGAACGCTGGCGGCGTGCCTAATGCATGCAAGTCGAGCGGCAACAGATCCTTATCTCTGATAAGGGTGCTGGCGAGCGGCAAACGGGTGAGTAATACATGGGTAACCTACCCTGAAGAAGGGGATACCCCACCGAAAGGTGGTTCAATACCCTATAATCTTTAGAAAGGAAGCTTTTTAAAGTAAAGGTGGTAAGTCTACTTACTACCACTTCAGGATGGGCTCATGGCCTATCAGCTAGTTGGTGAGTTAAAAGCTCACCAAGGCGAAGACGGGTAGCTGACCTGAGAGGGTGATCAGCCACATTGGGACTGAGACACGGCCCAAACTCCTACGGGAGGCAGCAGCAGGGAATATTGGGCAATGAGCGAAAGCTTGACCCAGCGACGCCGCGTGGGTGATGAAGGCCTTCGGGTCTTAAAGCCCTTTTCTAAGGAATGAAGGATTATATCCTGAATAAGAATATAATCTTGACAGTACCTTAGGAATAAGCTCCAGCCAACTACGTGCCAGCAGCTGCGGTAATACGTAGGGAGCAAGCGTTATCCGGAATTACTGGGTGTAAAGGGTGTGCAGGCGGTTTAACAAGTTAAATGTCAAAGACTACTGCTTAACGGTAGAAAGGCATTTAATACTGCTAAACTAGAGGGCGAAAGAGGGAAGTGGAATTCCCGGTGTAGCGGTGAAATGCGTAGATATCGGGAGGAACACCAATAGCGAAGGCAGCTTCCTGGTTCGTTCCTGACGCTCATACACGAAAGCCAGGGGAGCAAACCGGATTAGATACCCGGGTAGTCCTGGCCCTAAACGATGGGTGCTTGGTGTTGGGAGGGTAATTCCTTTCAGTGCCGTAGTTAACACGTTAAGCACCCCACCTGGGTAGTACGGTCGCAAGGCTGAAACTCAAAGGAATTGACGGGACCCCGCACAAGCAGCGGCGCATGTGGTTTAATTCGATGCTACACGAAGAACCTTACCTGGGCTTGACATGTATGTGAAAAAAGATAGAAATATCTTTCCTCTAAGGTTTATACCTTAGACACATACACAGGTGCTGCATGGTTGTCGTCAGCTCGTGTCGTGAGATGTAAGGTTAAGTCCTTGAACGAGCGCAACCCCTGCCCTTAGTTGCTAACAGGTTATGCTGAGGACACTAAGGGGACTGCCGTCGACAAGACGGAGGAAGGTGGGGATGACGTCAAATCCTCATGGCCTTTATGTCCAGGGCCACACACATGCGACAATGGTGAGGACAATAGGAAGCAAGAGGGTAACCTTGAGCAAATCCTCAAAACTCATCCCAGTACCGATTGAGGACTGCAACTCGTCCTCATGAAGCTGGAGTTGCTAGTAACTGTGAGTCAGCTATATCACAGTGAATACGTTCCCGGGGTTTGTACACACCGCCCGTCAAACCACCCGAGTTGGTTGCACTCGAAGTCGCTTACCCTAACCTGCAAAGGATGGGGGCGCCGAAGGTGTGACTAATGAGGAGGGTTAAGTCGTAACAAGGTAGGTGTACGAGAACGTGCGCCTGGATCACCTCCTTTCTAGGGAGCTATTTCTTTGAGGTATAAATACGTACTGCTTAGTTTTGAGGGTTTAAGCCCTCTTTTTTATCTGAACCTTGAAAATTGGAAATTTAATTCTGATCTCTCAACTTACCTAAGTCAAGGAAGTAAGGGCGTATGGTGGATGCCTTGGCACAGGAGGCCGATGAAGGACGCAGCAAGCCTGCGATAGGCTTCGGGTAGCTGCAAGCGAGCGTAAATCCGAAGATTTCCGAATGGGGTAACCCGATATTCCTGATAAGGGAGTATCATCTTTACTTAAATCAATAATAGTAAAGAAGGTAAGCAGGTGAAGTGAAACATCTCAGTAACCTGAGGAAAAGAAAGAAAAATCGATTCCCTTAGTAGTGGCGAACGAAAAGGGAATAGCCTAAACCAATCAAGTGCTAAAGCCTTGGAGCGTTGCTTGATTGGGGTAGTAGGAGTAACTATTTTGGAATTCCAAGATTCCAAAGGAAGTTAAAAAAGAATTTCTTAATTGAATACTATGGGAAGAGTAGCCATAGAAGGTGAAAGCCCTGTAAAGACAAGAAATTCTCTTCCTTAGTTACTCCTAAGTACCATGGGACTCGTGAAATCCTGTGGGAATCAGGGAGGACCAACTCCTAAGGCTAAATACCTCCGTGACCGATAGTGAACATAGTACTGTGAAGGAAAGGTGAAAAGAACCCCGGAAGGGGAGTGAAATAGAACCTGAAACCATATGCCTACAAACCGTGGGAGGACTATGTTAAGTTTTTCTTAACAGTCTGACCACGTGCCTTTTGAAGAATGAGCCAGCGAGTTACTGGTTGCGGCAAGATTAAGGGTTAATCCTGTAGTCGTAGCGAAAGCGAGTCTGAATAGGGCTTTAAGTCGTAATCAGTAGACCCGAAGCCGGGTGATCTACCCATGGTCAGGTTGAAGTGAGACTAACCTCTCATGAAGGACCGAACCAGTCAGGGGTGAAATCCTGTTGGATGAACTGTGGGTAGCGGAGAAATTCCAACCGAACCCGGGAATAGCTGGTTCTCCCCGAAATGCATTTAGGTGCAGCCTCAGGTTAAATGAAGAGTGGTGGTAGAGCACTGGATGGGCTAGGGGTCCATTGGGCTACCAAACCCAACCAAACTCCGAATACCACTTTTTCTTATCCTGAGAGTGAGAAAGCGGGGGAAAAGCTCCGTTTTCGAGAGGGTAACAACCCAGATCATCCGCTAAGGTCCCTAATGAAAACTAAGTGTTGTTGATAAGGAAGTGGGGTTACTCAGACAGCTAGGAGGTTGGCTTAGAAGCAGCCATCCTTTAAAGAGTGCGTAACAGCTCACTAGTCGAGTGACCCTGCGCCGAATATGTACGGGACTAAGTTTTCAACCGAAGCGATGGATTAAGATATTAATTTTATAATTAATATTTTAGTGGTAGGGGAGCGTTCCTATTGTGGTGAAGGTATACTGTAAAGAATGCTGGAACGATAGGAAGTGAGAATGCTGGCTTAAGTAACGAAAAGAAGGATGAGAATTCCTTCCGCCGTAAGTCTAAGGTTTCCTGGGGAAGGTTCGTCCACCCAGGGTTAGTCGATCCTAAGTTGAGGCTGAAAAGCGTAGACAATGGATAGCTGGTTAATATTCCAGCACTACCTAAATTTCGTAAAAAGCGATGGGGAGGTCAAGGAGGATAGGTCTGCAGGGTGATGGAATACCCTGTCTAAGCCTGTAGGTGGCATCTTCAGGTAAATCCGGAGATGCATTAACACTAAGAGGTGATGGGGAGCCATTGGGTAACCAATGGCGAAGTGACCGACTCCATACTTGCTGGAAAAACCTCTAAGCATTGAAATTTAGGTAATCGTACCGCAAACCAACACAGGTAGACTGGGATAAATGTCCTAAGGCGCGCGGAAGAACTCTCGTCAAGGAACTCGGCAATTTAACCCCGTACCTACGGAATAAGGGGTGCTCTTCTTGGTTTAGGTAATATCTGCTGAAGCTAAGAGGAGCCGCAGATAATTGGCTCGGGCGACTGTTTAACAAAAACACAGGTCTCTGCAAAGCCGTAAGGCAAAGTATAGGGGCTGTGGCCTGCCCAGTGCCGGAAGGTTATGGGGAGGGGTTAGCTTTCCTTGTGGAAGCGAAGCTCCAAACTTAAGCCCCGGTGAACGGCGGCCGTAACTATAACGGTCCTATGGTAGCGAAATACCTTGTCGGGTAAGTTCCGACGCGCATGAAAGGTATAACGACCTGAGCGCTGTCTCGACGAGAGATCCGGTGAAATAGCAATACCCGTGCAGATGCGGGTTACTTGCAGCAGGACGGTAAGACCCCGTGGAGCTTTACTATAACTTGGCATTGGATTCTGGCACATTATGTATAGGATAGGTGGGAGACTATGAAACAGGAGCGCCAGTTCCTGTGGAGTCGTCCTTGGAATACCACCCTTAATGTGTTTGAATTCTAACATTTGACCCTAATCGGGCAAATGGACAGTGTCAGGCAGGTAGTTTGACTGGGGCGGTCGCCTCCTAAAAGGTAACGGAGGCGCCCAAAGGTACCCTCAACGCGGTTGGAAATCGCGTGAAGAGTGCAAAGGCATAAGGGTGCTTTACTGCATAGACCGACAGGTCGAACAGTCACGAAAGTGGGGCTTAGTGATCCGGTGGTTGCGTGTGGAAGCGCCATCGCTCAACGAATAAAAGTTACCCCGGGGATAACAGGCTGATCTATCCTGAGAGTCCATATCGACGGGTAGGATTGGCACCTCGATGTCGGCTCATCGCATCCTGGGGCTGGAGAAGGTCCCAAGGGTTGGGCTGTTCGCCCATTAAAGCGGTACGCGAGCTGGGTTCAGAACGTCGTGAGACAGTTCGGACCTAATCCGCTGCAAGCGTTGGAGATTTGAGGAGGTAGACCCTTAGTACGAGAGGACCAGGGTGTGGGAACCTCTGGTTTACCGGCTGTTCCGCCAGGAGCATGCGCCGGGTAGCTAAGTTCCTATGGGATAAGCGCTGAAAGCATCTAAGTGCGAAGCCCACTCCAAGATAAGATCTCCCATCCTCTGCAAAGAGGAGTAAGGTCCCTGGTAGACAACCAGGTTGATAGGCTCAAGGTATAAGTGTGGTGACACATTTAGCTGATGAGTACTAATAGACCGAGGACTTGACTTAGGCTAAGTTGAGAGGTCAGAATTAAATTTCTAATTTTTTTCTAAATATATGGCTCTGGTGACTATAGCGAAGGGGAAACACCCGGCTCCATTCCGAACCCGGAAGTTAAGCCCTTCAACGCCGATGGTACTGAGGAGGGAAACCCCTTGGGAGAGTAGGTAATTGCCAGGGCCATTTTTATTTTATATATTAAAACTTTAAAAAATTAAGATTAAAATTTTATGTTAATATATTTATTGTGGAGGAACATTATATACTAAAAAACATTGAGAATATTTTAAAAGAGATACCAGATTATGTTCATTTGATAGCTGTAGCAAAAGGAAGAAGTTTAAAAGAAATAGAGTTATGTATAGAGGGTGGTATAAAAATATTAGGGATAAATTATGTACAACAAGGAGAAAAAATTTATCCATTTTTAAAAGATAAAGCTGATTTTCATTTGATTGGTCATTTACAAACAAATAAGATAAAAAAAGCATTAAATATATTTAATATGATTCAAACTATAGATTCAATTGAAACTGTAAAAGAAATACAGAATAGATTAAAATCTGAAGATCGAAAAATGCCAATTTTGATTGAGGTAAACATTGCAAATGAAAAAAATAAATTTGGTGTACCTCCAGAAAATCTATTTGATTTTTTTTCTGAAATATCCAAATTTGATAAAATTTTAATTATGGGATTGATGACTATAGGTCCAAACACAAATGACGAAAATATAATTAGAAAATATTTTAAAAAAACATATAATTTATACAATCAATTAAGAAATTATAAATCAGCAAATGTTAACTTTAAATATTTATCAATGGGTATGTCAGATAGTTATAAAATAGCTATTGATGAAGGTTCTAATATGATTAGAATAGGAAGAAAAATTTTTTTAGAGCAAAATTGATAAGTATATGATAAACTTATATGGAACATTTAGTTATAATTTATTTCTAAAATATAAAGGAGGATTTAATGAAAAAAAGTTTAATCTTGATAATTTTGATTCTTTTATCCATTTCATTTAATTATGGATTTAAAAATCAAACCACAAAAATATACATAGAACCTCAAAATATGACAGTAATATCAGGTGAAATCAAATCTTTTGACATTTTTATATCAAATGTTTCAGATTTATATGGTGTAGCTTTTGATATCTCAATTCCCCTATCACAAATAAAAGTATTAGATTCATACATCAATCATTCAAAAGATAATGAAAAGAATATTTTGACTAAGGATAATAAGGATATTGTATTATTAAAAAGTATTAAAGAAAATGAAAATAAGATTATTATAGGAATTTCAAGGATAGGTCAGGTAAGTGGTATATCTGGTTCTGGTCTTATTTTATCTGTTCAATTTACTGGCAGCAATGTAGGAGTATTTGATATATCATTACAAAATATCTATCTGTTCGATTCAAAAATGAAACAGATTTCAGTTGATTCAAGCAGTGCAAATTCTAAAATTACTGTTGTACCACAAGATACATTACCTCCATCAATTAAACTAACTAAAACACCTCCTCCAGAAACAAATCAAACTTTAAGTGTTGAATTTCAATGGGAAGGAAGCGATGACAAAACATTACCTGAAAATTTACTTTATTCATACAAACTTGATGATGGGATATGGAGTGATTGGAAAAAAACAAATAAATACTTAACACCAAATTTAAAAGAGGGAGATCATATTTTTTCAATAAAAGCAAAAGATGAAGCAGGTAATGAATCCCAAACCCTAATTTATACCTTTAAAGTTGATATAACACCACCATCTCTTGAAATTTTATCACCATTATCAGGAACAGAAGTTTTAGAGAAAATAATTGAGATAAAAGGCAAAACTGAACCAAATATTAGTGTAAAAGTTAAAGATACATTAGTAACAACAGATGAACAAACAGGAGAATTCAAAATTTCATATACACTTAACGAAGGAACAAATGATATTTTAGTAACTGCAATTGATAAAGCAGGAAATGAAACAAGCAAAAAAATCACTATTTTATACAAAAGAAGAACAATAATAAGACTTCAAATAGGAAATTTAATGGCAGTAATCAATGATAAGACAGTTATTCTTGAACTTGCTCCTTTTATAGAAAGTGGAAGGACCCTTGTGCCTTTAAGATTTGTTGCTGAAACATTTGGAGCAAATGTCGGTTGGGAAGATAAAGAACAAAAAATCACAATCACACTTGAAGATAAAAATATTGTTCTTTGGGTTGGCAAAAAAGAGGCTCTTGTCAACGATGAAAGATATTATTTAGAGGTGCCCCCAAAAGTTATTGAAATTCCTGAAATAGGTGGTGGAAGAACTGTTGTACCTTTAAGATTTGTATCAGAAGCTCTTGGGGCTCAGGTTGATTGGGATCCAGATTTACAAATTATAACAATAACATATCCTAAATATTAAGGAGGAAAAATGAAAAATAAATTTTTTTCATTAGTAACAATTTTATTTTTAATAGCAACTTCTTTTTTAGGAATAGTAAAGGGAGTAAATATTCAACAATCAATATGGCCAATTTTTATGAAAGATATAAGGCATACAGGAGTTAGTGATATCATAATTGATCCATCAAAACTTCCAAAAAAAGATGACCCAATTGCAAGAGCACAACTATCATCAAACTCAAAATCATCTCCTATAGTTGTAAATGGATATGTATATGTTGGAGATTATAATGGCTATCTATTTGCATTCAGTATAAATGATGCAAAAAATGTAGTTATATCAGGTGGAACTTGGCAACCAAAGTGGACATATCAAACACCTAATTTAATTACAGGTTCACCTTTATATAATAATGGTAAAATATATGTTACTTCAGGAGGAGATGTTAATAGAAATAGTGGCCTATATGCTTTTAATGCAATAACTGGAGAAAAACTATGGGAATTTTCAGATTTTACAAATAGAGATATATTTAGAGGGCAAGCAGAGGGTTCCCCGGTTTATGCTGAAGGGAAAGTTATATTTGCTACAAATGGTATTGAATCTTATGTTTATGCAATTGATGCTGAAACAGGCAATTTAATATGGAGATTCCCTCTTTCAAATCATGGAGTCAGAGGTTCGCCTTGTGTTTTAGGTGGAGTTGTTTATGTTTTAACATTTGATGGTTATGTTTATGCAATTGATGTTCTTGGCGGGACAGCACCTCTTGCTTCTTATAAGATTTCTGGTATTACAGCATTTCAAAATTATTCAACAATTTCAACAGATGGAAATTATCTATATGTTCCAGTAAAATCACAATATGCTTATGAAAATGGTAAAGTTATATTTCTAACATCCATTTTGACTTTTGTTAGAGAATTTTCTACAAATAGTCATTTTTCAGCAACAGCAGCAGTCGGAGATGATTCAATATATATTGGAGATGAACTTGGAAGATTCTATTCAATTGAAAAAAGTACATCTACAATAAGAGCGGGATTTCCATTTCAATCAGGAGGAAAAATTGAAAGTTCTGCTGCAATTTCTGGAGATTTTATATATTTTGGCTCTGATGATAAAAAAATATATGGATTAAATAGAAGAAGTGGAGTTAAACTATGGGAATATGAAACTGCTGGTGAGATTCAATCCTCTCCAGCAATAGCAGAAGGAGGTATTTTTGTTACCTCTCAAGATCATTACCTTTATGCCTTTTTCGAAAATGATTTTGATATAACTGTTACTCCAGACAGTGCAGTTACCTATGTTGGAGGAGAAGAAAAATTTACAATAAATATAACTCCTTTTTCTAACTTCTCAGGTGGAGTTAATCTTTTTCTTGAAGGGGCTCCTCAAAATTTAATCTATAATTTTGAACCACAAACTTTAACCAATGAAATTAGAACATCAACATTGACGATTAATGTAACTGAAAATGTTCTTTCAGGTACATATAACTTAAAGGTTGTAGGAAAAAGTTTAGTATCAAGGAGGATTAGAGAAATTAGATTAACAGTTAATCCAGAGCCATATTTTGCATTAAACATAACTCCAGAATCAGGAGAAGTTTATATTGGAGATGAAATAACATTTAATGTATCTTTTACTCCCTATAGTGGATTTGATGGGGTAATAAATCTGAGTGTTGAAAATCCTCCAGATAATATGCAATTAGAATTTAATCCAACATCAATTTCTTTAACAAACAAAAACTCACAACTAACAATAAGGCCTTTTCCAAACGTAATTGTTCAATCTTATACTATAAGAGTAAAAGGTGTTAGTGGAGATATAATAAGAAATAAAGATATTATTATTAGGGTGAAAGAGCAAGTGTCAGGTTCATTTACTTTAAATATACAAAGTGTACTTTCGACTGTTTATCAAGGTGAAACTGGTATATATAGAATATATATGGAAGCATCTGGGGGATTTAATGAAAAAGTAAAACTCACAATTTCAAATCTTCCAGCAAATTGTAATTATGTTTTTCAGCCAAAAGAGATATATAGTGGACAGACGAGCACTTTAACGATAAATACGTCATTAGACACTACCCCTGGGTCTTATCTTATAACAATTATTGGAAAAGGCGGCGGAAAGAGTTTTACTACTACAATACCATTAAATATTGTTATAAAACCAACAGGTGATTTTAAAATAGAAGTAGAGCCACCAATAGAAAGGAATGTTACTGTTGGGGAGAGCTTATTTTTTGTTGTTAAAGTAAAAAGAGACAATATCTTTAAAGATGATGTAAATTTAACACTCGACGGTTTAGATCAACCTCTTCCACAAGGACTATCTTATTCTTTTAATCCAAATAAAATGCCATCTTTTATTGATACCTCTTATTTAACCATAGATACATCTCAAAATTTAGAAAGCACAACATATACTTTGGTAATTAAAGGTGAAAGTGGAGGAAAGGTAAGAACTGCAAATGTAATAATTGTTGCTCATCAACCAAAAAATAGTAATATCTCTATTCTTCCTTCTCAAGTTACAGTGAATTCAAATGAAATATTTACTGTGGACATAATAATAAATAATGTCGAAAATGTTATATCTGCAAACTTTTTCTTAAATTTTGATCCAAATTTAGTTCAGATTGAAGAGATAAAAGAAAGTACATTTCTTGGCAGTGATGGTATAAAACCTATATATTCATATAAAATATTTAATCTTGAAGGATATGCTATTTTGCAAGCTATAAGGACTTCTCAAAAAGGTATCTCAGGTAGTGGTTCACTTTTTAAAGTTACTTTTAGAACAATTTCTAAAGGTGATTTGAAATTAAAATTTACAAATCTTTCCTTGTATGATTCTTCTCCACTTTTTATACCTTGTAAAACATTTGTTAATGAGATAAAAATTCTTGAGAGTGTTGGTGTTTTAGGAGACGCAAATGGAGATAAAATTGTTAATGGTCTTGATTTAATTCTCTTAATGCAAGCATTTGGCTCAACTCCATCAGATCCAAATTGGAATCCTAATTGTGATTTTAATAATGATTTAAGAGTAAATGGAATTGATTTGATAATTTTATCTCAAAATTGGGGAAAGATTGTACCTTAAAAACTATTGACAAAATGATATTTATAATTTATCAATAAATATATACTAAAAAATTCTAAAATTCGGAGGTAAAAATGGAAAAAAAGAAGGAAGAAGTAAAAAAATCAGCACCAAAAAAGGTTGTTAAGAAATCTACAAAAAAGGTAACTGAAAAAGCAACTACTAGAAAAACTGCTAAAAAAACAATGACAAAAAAACCAACCTCTAAAAAAGGTAAAAAGTAAAAAATTCAAAGGAGTCAAAAATGGCTAAAAAGAAAAATGAAACTAAAAAAGAACAGAAAAAAGAAAAAACTACAAAAAAACATTCAAAGAGCGGATGTAAAACAAGAAAAAAAGGTTAGAAAGTTAACTTTATAAATTAAAATGTTTATTGTTTTTCTAAATAGATTTTTTATTATTATATAGTTGTTTAATTTTGTAGTATTTATATAAATTAATTTTTATATCCATCAATTTATCATTAGCAGAAAAACTCTAAAAAATCCTATTTTTGTCATTCTTTTACCCTAAAAATTAAAAAACTTGAACTTAGAATTTCCATAAGCAATATAGATTCCTGGTTAACAGGAATTAAAGTTTAAATAACTTTTCACTGACCTAATTAACAAACCTCTTGACAAAAATAATATGAGCTGTAAAATATTGATTGTTTAGCTAACTATTAGTTTATATGCTAACCTTTAGTTAGTTAAATAATTTTTTTAAAAGGAGGTTAAATCTATTGTATGCAAACGAATCAGATGATACATCTTTTTTAAATATAGAACGAATAGATCCTGTTTCTCTTGAGGTATTTCACTCTCTTTTTAAATTTATACGCTTCCATAGTCAGCTTCTATTCAAACTAACCTCTGAAAAAGGGATCTATCCAGGTCAGGCAGTGTGCCTTTGGTTTATCAATCAAAATTCAGGAATAAGCCAACGAGATCTCGCTGAAAAGATGCATGTTGCACCACCCACTGTTACACATATGCTACAAAAGTTAGAAAAAGCAGGATTAATAATACGTAAAGATGATGAACATGATCAACGTCTAAGCCGAATATATTTAACTGATGCTGGTATAGATATGTTAAGTATATTAAATGATATTTTAGCTGATATTATAAATACAAGTTTAAATAATTTAAGTTGCGATCAGAAAAATAATTTGGTTAGTTGGCTTAACATTATAAGTTCAAACATATTAAACAAGCTTTAAAAAGGAAGGAGAAGCATCTATATGAAGGATTTATTTATAAAATTTTTAAAACCCTATTGGAAACAACTTACACTTACTATAATATTACTTTCTATACAAGCTATATCTAATCTTTATTTACCAAATTTGAATGCTGATATTATTAACAATGGTATTGCTAAAGGTGATATTAAATACATCACAAATACTGGACTTTTTATGTTAGGAGTAACTTTAATTTTAGCAGTTTGTGCTATAGCTTCTTCATATTTAAGTTCTAAAATTTCTATGAGTTTTGGAAAAGATATGAGGAGGGCTATTTTCTATAAAGTAGAAAGTTTTTCACAAGCTGATCTTGATAAATTTGGTACACCATCACTAATCACACGCAACACTAATGATGTCCATCAAATGCAGATGTTAATGTTTATTGGTTTAAATCTTATGGTAATGGCTCCTATTATGTGTATAGGTGGCATAATAATGGCTTTGAGACAAGATGTGGTTTTATCCTACTCTATAATAATAATAGTTCCTATTATGGCAGCATTAGTTGGAATTCTTCTGGTAAAAACTATACCAATATTTCGTTCAATTCAGGTAAAAATAGATCGTGTTAACCAAATTATGCGTGAAAAATTAATGGGTGTTAGAGTTATAAGAGCATTTGTGAAATCAGATTATGAAAAGAGACGTTTCGATGAAGCAAACCGCGATCTTACATCTACTACATTGAGAGTAAATAGAATTATTGCATTTGCTATTCCATCACTTATGATTGTTATGAACATATCAATTGTAGCTATTATATGGTTTGGTGGACATAGAATAGATAGTGGTGCTATGCCTATAGGAAATCTTACAGCTTTTTTGACATATATTATGGAGATAATGATGTCAGTTATGATAGCAATGGCTATGTTCATAATGATACCAAGGGCTGAGGCATCAGCTGAACGTATTTTAGATGTACTTAATACTGAACCATCAATAAAAGACCAAAATAATCCTATAGTACCTATTATTGCAAAAGGAAGCGTAGAATTTTGGAATGTGGATTTTAGATATCCAGGTGCAGAAGAGCCAGTACTTAAAGATATATCTTTTAAGACAATACCAGGTGAAACTACTGCTATAATAGGAAGTACAGGATGTGGGAAAAGCACCCTCGTTAATCTAATACCACGTTTTTATGATGTCACTAATGGTTGCATAAAAATTGATGATATAGATATACGTGATATACCATTAAAGGATTTAAGAGATAGAATAGGATTGGTTCCTCAAAAGGCATTTCTTTTTAGTGGAACAATAGCTGACAATTTGAGATATGGAAATGAAAATGCTACTGATGAAGAGTTGTGGCATGCATTAGAGGTAGCACAGGCTAAAGATTTTGTAATGGAGTTACCCGATAGATTATATGCACCAGTTGATCAAGGAGGTGTTAACTTTTCAGGAGGTCAAAGGCAGAGATTAGCTATTGCAAGAGCGTTGGTTAAAAAACCAGAAATATATATATTTGATGATAGTTTTTCAGCTCTTGATTTTAAAACAGACGCAAAGCTCAGGTTGGCACTTAAAAATGAAACTGTAAATTCTACTGTTATTATTGTTGCACAGCGTGTAAGTACTATTATGGATGCTGATCAGATTATAACTTTAAATGACGATGGAACTATAGCAGGAATAGGAACCCATAACCAGTTAATAGAAACTTGCGATGTTTATCGTGATATAGTATATTCGCAACTTTCAGAGGAGGAAATTAATGAGTACAAACAATAATAATACAAATAATGAACCCAAAGTTAAACCAAGAAGACATGGTGGATTTGGTGGTGGAAGAGCTGCTGCAATGTCTGGTGAAAAAGCTAAGGACTTCAAAGGCACTCTTAAACGTCTTATGACCTATCTTAAACCTCAAGCTTTTCCTATGTTATTGGTAATTATATTCACAATTATTAGTGTGACATTTACAATACTATCACCAAAGATGATGGGTAGAGCCACTAATAAACTATTTGAAGGTATAATAAGTAAAAATTTACCGGCAGGTACAACTAAAGATCAAGTAATACAAATGTTAAAGCTTAGAGGTGAAAATCAATTTGCAGATATGATATCAGCAATGGATATAACACCAGGAAAAGGTGTAGATTTTAATGCTTTATTACATCTATTGCTTACTCTTTTAGTTATATATATTTTAGCTGCTTTCTTTCAATGGTTACAGCGATATACAATGGCTGGTGTAGCTCAAAATGTTGTATATAATTTACGACGAGATGTTGATAACAAACTTTCCAAACTTCCTTTAAAATATTATGATAATCACTCTCATGGAGATATCTTAAGTCGTGTAACTAATGATGTAGATAATATAGCACATACACTGCAACAAACAATCACTCAGATAGTTCATGCTATAGCTGTAGTAGTTGGCGTTCTAATTATGATGTTTTCTATAAGTTCCCTTCTATCTTGGATATCTCTTGCAATTATTCCTCTATCATTTTTGGTAACAATGTTTATTATGAGGAAATCTCAAAAATACTTTATAGCTCAATGGGATAGTACTGGTGCTTTAAATGGTCATATAGAAGAAACTTTTACTGGGCACAATATCGTTGGAGCATTTAACCAACAAGATAAAGCAATAAAACGTTTTGATAAAGAGAATGAAAGAGTTTATGAATCAAGTTTTAAAGCTCAATTTATATCAAGTATAATACGTCCAGCTGTAAATTTTCTTAACAATGTGAATTATGTAATAATATGTGTTATAGGTGGTATAAGAGTGTCAAATGGAATTATTACTCTCGGTGATGTATTGGCTTTTATCCAATACTCCAGACAATTCACTCAACCTGTAGTTCAGGTTGCAAGCATAGTAAATGTTTTACAATCTACAGTGGCTTCTGCTGAACGTGTATTTGAATTGCTTGATGAGAAGGAAGAGATACCAGATACAGATAAACCAGTTGTATTAGATGATGCAAAAGGACATGTTAAATTTGAACATGTTTATTTTAGCTATAATCCTGATGCACCGCTCATTGAAGATATGAATCTTGAGGCTTATCCTGGACAAACTGTTGCTATAGTTGGTCCAACAGGTGCCGGCAAAACAACTTTAGTCAACTTACTTATGCGTTTTTATGAAATAGATAGCGGAAGAATAACTATAGATGATGTAGATATTCGAGATATGAGACGAGATGATCTACGTAAACTTTTTGGTATGGTTTTACAAGATACCTGGTTATTCAATGGTTCTATAAAAGATAACATTGCCTATAGTAAAGAAGGAGCATCTGATGAAGAGATAATAGCTGCAGCTCAAGCAGCTTATGTAGATCACTTCATAAGAACACTGCCTGAAGGATACAATACCATACTTACAGGTGATGCTACTAATATATCCCAAGGACAAAAACAACTTTTAACTATAGCACGTGCGTTTTTAGCTGATCCTAAGATACTTATACTTGATGAAGCTACAAGCTCAGTTGATACTCGTACTGAGATGCTTATACAAAAAGCTATGTCTAAATTGAGGATAGGAAGAACAAGTTTTGTAATAGCTCACAGACTTTCAACTATACGAAATGCTGAAACAATATTAGTTATGAATAAAGGAAAAATTGTTGAACAGGGTAATCATAAAGAACTAATGGCAGCTCAAGGTTTCTATTATGATCTTTATATGAGTCAGTTCCTCTCGCCAGTTTTAGATAACATAGATGAGATATAGGTTTAACAATTCTATAGTTTTTTCAGAATTTGGATGATATTATTTTATAGAATTTAGATGAAAGGGTAACCAATTTGCCTTTTTTTAAAAGTTTCGAAAATTTAACGAAGCTAATAAAATAGATATTTAAGAGTTTCTTATGGTTACCTTTTCATTTTTTTATCATTTTAATTTAACCAAATTATTCATTTAATACCTTGAATTAAGCTGACTTAAAAATAAATTATTCAATCTATGATATACTAATTCTGGTATATTATGAGTTATATTAAAGATATTATTAATAAAGATTTAAGTGAAAATCAAAAAAAAGCAGTTCTTCATATTGAAGGTCCTCTACTTGTCTTTGCAGGAGCAGGAAGCGGAAAAACAAAAACTTTAACATATAGAGTTGCATATTTAATCGAAGAATTAAAAGTTAAACCAGATAATATACTTGCAGTCACTTTTACGAATAAAGCAAGTGAAGAGATGAAGGAAAGAATTAAAAATTTATTGAATAAAGATATTAATTTATTTTGGATTGGAACTTTTCATTCAATGTGCTCAAGAATATTGAGAAAAGAGATAGTATATCTTGGTTATAATAAAAATTTTACAATTCTTGATGAAGATGATTCTTTAAAAATAATTGATGAAGCAATTAAAAATCTTGATTTTCAAAAAAATTATTTTCAATCTCGTGAGATTTATAACAAAATTTCTTATATTAAAAGTAGAGGTCTTTTTGTCGAAGATTATATTCCAAAAGATGGTTATGATGAAGCATTGAAGAAAATTTTTTTAAAATATGAAGAGATTAAAAAAAAAGGTAATTTAGTTGACTTCGATGATTTGATAAATTTTGTAACAAAAATATTAAATCAGAATGATATAATATCAAGATTTTATTCAGAAAAATTTAAATTTATACTTGTCGATGAATATCAAGACATCAATCCCGCTCAGCATAAATTGTTAAAAGCATTAACAAAATACAACAAAAATATTTTTGTTGTCGGAGATGACGATCAGAGTATTTATAAATTCAGAGGTTCCTCTTCAGAATTAATGCTTTCATTTAAAGATGATTTTGAAAAGGTTGAAGTTGTTTATCTATCTGAGAATTATAGAAGTACTGAAACTATTGTAAATGCAAGTAAATTTTTAATAAAAAATAATAAAACAAGAGAAGAAAAACCTTTATATGCTATTAAAAGTGGTGGGGATAAAATTAAATTATATAGAGCCATAAATGAAATAGACGAAGCAAGGTTTGTTATTAAAAAAATAATCGAACTAAAAGAAACAGGAATCGACTTTTCTCAAATTGCTATTCTTTATAGAACAAATGCACAATCAAGAACATTCGAGGAAGCAGCTATACTTTTCAGCATTCCATATAGGCTTGTTGGTGGAATAAAATTCTATCAAAGAAAGGAGATAAAAGATCTTCTTTCTTATTTAAGAATAGTTCTTAATGAAAGAGACTTCTTATCATTAGAAAAAGTGTTCAATTTTCCAAAAATTGGAGTTGGTGAAAAAACTTTCGATAAAATTAAATTCTATCTTGAGACAGAAAAATCATTAATTGATAGTTTAGAGAAAATTTTAGAAATTACTAAAAATAAAAAAGTTAAGAATAGCATTACTAAATTTATTGAAAATTATAAAAAATGGAGAAACCTACAAGATGATATATTTGAACTTATTAACTCTATCATTTCTGATGTACAATTTTTAGAAAATTTAGAGGAAGAGAAAAAAGAGAATATCTATGAATTTTTAAATATAGTTAAAGAATTCAATGATAGAACAGGAAGTACAAAATTGGAAGATTTTTTATCTTACATTTCTTTAATAAGTGATATGGATACAATTGATACAAGCGACAAAATAACACTTATGACTGTTCATTCTGCAAAGGGTTTGGAATTCAATACTGTTTTCATTGTTGGATTAGAGGAGGGTCTTTTTCCTCATTTTAAATCACTTCTATCTAATGATGATGTAGAAGAAGAAAGAAGATTACTTTATGTTGCAATGACAAGAGCAAAAGAAAATCTATATCTTACCTATTCAATGAGAAGAACAAGAATGGGAGTTCCTGAATTTTTAGACCCATCAAGATTTTTAAATGAGATACCTGAGGAGTTTATCGATAAAATCACAACAGATTTGAAAGAGGAAAGTAAAATAATAAATGAGGAACAGAGTTTTAAAAATGAAGAAAATTTATATGTAAATTATAAGGTTGGAGAAAAAATTTATCATGATGAATTTGGATATGGTAAAATTATTGAGATAGTGAAGGATAGATTGAATCCATATTTAGTTATAAATTTTGGAAATGAAGGAATTAAGAAAATATCTCTTAAATATTCTAAAATAAAAAGAGGTGAAATATGAATGAGTTAGGTTTGATTCATTGTTATACTGGGGATGGTAAAGGAAAAACAACATCAAGTATTGGTCTTATTATAAGAGCCTTAGGTCATCATTATAAAATTGGATTCATACAATTTTTAAAAGGAATAAGTTATTATGGTGAATTATTTTTTCTATATAATCTCTATCCAGATGTTATTTTTTACCATTTTGGTAAAGATTGTCCAAAATCCTCATTAATAAGACAGGGCTTTGAAAAATGTGATTCTTCCTGTAGAGCTTGTTTTGTTAATTTTAATAATCCTTCTAATGAAGATTTAGAATATGTAAAACTTGCGTTTGAAAAAACAAAAGAAGTTTCAAAAATAGTCGATATACTAGTACTTGATGAAATAAATCTTGCTTTAAAATACAATTTGTTACCAATGAGAGAATTTTTAGATTTTATAAATGAAAAACCTAAAAATTTAGAAATTATTTTAACAGGTAGAGATGCACCAAAAGAGGTAATTGAAATTAGTGATTATGTTTCTGAAATTAAAATGATTAAACACCCTTTTTATAAAGGAATTTCTGGAAGAAGAGGTATAGAATATTAATTGATAATTGCAATTGATGGGCCAACTGCTTCTGGTAAAAGTAGATTGGGAAAAAATCTTTCAGATAAATTAAAAATAGATTTTGTTGATTCAGGAAAATTATATAGAATAATTGCATATCTATATAAAAATTCTAATAGCAACTTAAATAAGTTTCTAAAATCTAAAAATTGGGATGAAGAATTTAAAAGAGATGATTTTAGTAATGATGATTTATATTCTCCAGAAGTTTCTGATATTAGTTCAAAAATTTCAACAAATAAAGAGGTAAGAAAAATCGTAACAGACTATTTAAGAAAATTGGCTAAAAAAAATAATTTAATTGTTGCTGGCAGAGACATTGGAACAGTAGTTTTTAAAAATGCTGATTTAAAAATTTTTTTAACAGCAGAAGAAAATGAAAGGGAAAAGAGAAGATTAAAGCAACTCTTAGAAAAAGGTTATTCAGATGATAAAATTGATAGAGAACTATTTATTAGAGATAAAAGAGATTCAAGAAGAAAAATTGCACCATTGAAACCAGCAAAAGATGCTATTATAATAGATAACACAAATTTAAAAAAAGAAGAGACATTGAACATTGTTTTAAATGAGATGAAAAGAAGGGGTATAATATGAAGAAAATTTTGAGAAAAATTGTCTATTTAATTTTATATTTTTTATCTATAATTCTATTTAAACTTTTTTTTAGATTTCAAATATTTGGTAAAGAAAATGAATTGAAAAATGGCAGAATTATTTTTGCATCTAATCATTCATCATGGTTTGATTTTCTTTTAATGGCAATTTCTGTATCTCCTTCTAAATATATACATTTTTTAGCAAAAGAGGAGATCTTTAAGGGTTTTCTTAAAAAATTTCTTGAATTTATGGAGATTGTACCTGTTAAAAGAGATAAAATTGATAGGAATGTTATAAAACAGGCAATTTCATATCTTGAAAAAAATGAAAATCTTGGAATATTTCCAGAAGCAACAAGAACAAGAGATGGGAAACTTCAATTGGATAATTTTCATCTTGGTTCAAGTTTTTTCTCAATAAAAGCAAATGCACCAGTACAAGTAATATTAATTAAAGGAAGTTTTGAAGCTTTTTCAAGAAAGAGTAAGTTCCCAAAATTTTTTACAAAAATAAGAACAAAAATTTATCCTCCAATATATCCTGAACAATATTTGAATAGAGAGATTAATTATGAAACAATAAATGAATATAATGAAGAAGTTAAAGAATTATTTGTTAAAGGGATGAGTGAAAATTGGTAATGGAAATAATTGAGAGTAGATTCTTGGGTTTTTGTAATGGTGTTAATTATGCATATAATTTAGTAAATAAAATCTTAAATGAGAAAAATGAAGTTTATTTACTAAAAGAACTTGTACATAATAAAGATGTAAATTCTGAATTGAGAGAAAAAGGTCTTGAAATTGTTGATGAAATTTCTCGAATTCCAGATGATGTAACTTTAATAACACCTGCGCATGGTATATCTTTAGAAGAAGAGGATTTGGCAAAAAAGAAAAGATTAAAAATTATAAAAGCAACATGTCCTTTAGTTACAAAATCACTTATATTAGGTAAAAAGATATTAAAAGATGGTAAAGATTTAATTATTATTGGTGAGAAAAACCATCAAGAAATAAAATATCTATACTCTTATCTAAAAGGTTCAAAAACGTATTTAATAGATATAGATGATGAGATACCGAAAATTAAAGGAAAAGTTGGTGTAATTATACAAACAACTCAAAGTTATGAATTTTATGAAGAGATGAAAAAAAAGATTAAATCAATTAATAATGATGTAGAATTTTTTGATACCTTATGTAATGAGAGTCTTTTAAGACAAAAAGAGGTTTATGAAATAGCAAAAAAAGTAGATCTTCTATTAGTTATCGGAGGAAAAAATTCATCAAACACAAAAAGGTTATATGAAATAGGAGTTAAATTGATAAAAACATATCAAATTGAAAATGAAAATGAGATTAAAAAAGATTGGTTTAATGGAGTTAAAGTAGTTGGAATAATTTCAGGTACTTCCACTCCTATTAAAACAATTCAAAATATAAAGAAAAAATGTTTAGAATTGCAATAGTAGGTAGGCCAAATTCTGGCAAATCGACTCTTTTCAATAAATTAATAAGAGAAAGTAAAGCAACTACCTTTGAACTACCTGGTACAACAAGAGATTATATTTATGGAGAAGGAACAGTTTTTGATAAAAAAACATCATTTCTTGATACAGGTGGAATATCTTTTGATGCTAAAACTGATATAAGTAAGAAAATAAATCTTCAAGTTGAGATAGCAATAGATATGTCTGATTTGATTATTTTTTTGATAGATGGCAGTTACAATAATATAACTGATGAGGATAGGAAAATTGCCAAATTATTACATAAAAAGAAAAAAGAAGTAATCTTAGCATTAAATAAATGTGACATAAAAGATTCCTGTTCAGAAACTTATTTATATTTAGAACTTGGTTTTGGAGAACCAATAAAAATTTCATCACTTAAAAATATCGGTTTAGAGAATTTATTAAATGAAATTTATAAAAGAATACCAGAAGAAAAAGAGGTAACTTTTTTTGAAAAAAATTTACCTAAAATTGCTATTATAGGAAAACCAAATACAGGTAAATCAACTTTACTTAATTCTATCTTAGGCTATGAACGTTCTATAGTTTCTAAAGAACCTGGTACAACAAGAGATGTGATTGAGCATATTGTAAAATTCAAAGATAAAGAGTACTTTTTTCTTGATACTCCAGGTATAAAAAAAGGATTGTTAAAAGATCTTGATTTTTATATAAGTTTAAGAGCATTAAAAGCTTTGAAAGAGAGTGATATTGTTCTTTTTTTAATTTCATGTGATAATATCTCAAGAACTGATGAACATTTAATGTCTCTTCTTCTTAAAAACAGAAAATCAGGAATAATTATAATTAATAAACTCGACTTAATCAAAGAAGATTTAGATAAAATTTTAAATGAAATTTCATATAGATTAAATGAAATTCTGTTTTATCCACAAGTTATGATATCTGCATTAAAAAAAATTAATTTAAATTTAATTTTTAAATTGATAGATATAGTTTATGAAAATATAAATAAAAATATAAGCGAGAATAAACTAAAAGAAAGTATATATAAAATTATAAATAATCATTCTCCACCAAAAAAAGGTAAAAAAGATTTAAAAATTTATGATATAAAGGAATTAAGTAAAAACCCAAGATTAATAGAGATAGTTGTAAATGATAAAGAATTTTTTAAAAAAGATTATATTAGATATATAATAAATAAAATAAGAGAAGAATATAAATTAAAAGGTGTGTTCATAGATTTTATTATAAGGGAGAAAGAAAGATGAACATAGGAGTAATTGGTGCTGGTGGATGGGGAACTGCTCTTGCTCTTCATTTATATAGAAATCGACATAATATTAAATTATGGTTTCATTCTAAAGAATCCTTAATGATTACAAAACAATATAAAGAAAATTTATATTATCTACCGGGATTTATATTGCCAGATGAAATAAAACTGACTAATAACTTAGAAGAGGCAATTTATAATTCAGAAATAATAGTTTTAGTTGTTCCATCACAGCATCTAAGGGATGTAATTATAAATATGTCTAAAGAAAATATCAGGAACAAACTTTTTTTAATTGCATCTAAAGGATTAGAGTTGAAAGGCGGAAAAAGGATGAGTGAAGTTTTAAAAGAAGAACTAAACGATGTCGATTTTGCTGTTCTTTCTGGTCCAAACTTTTCAAAAGAAGTTGCATTGCGTATTCCAACAACCTCAGTTGTTGCTTCTAATAGCCAAAAAATTTCTGATACTTTTCAAAACCTCTTGACAAATGACTATTTTAGAGTATATACTTCAAGAGATATGATTGGAGTTGAGTTTGGTGGAAGTATAAAAAATTGCCTTGCTATAGCCACAGGAATTTCTGATGGATTAGGGTATGGTTCAAATACCAAAGCCTCTTTAATAACAAGAGGATTAAAAGAAATGATAAGAGTAGGAAAGAAAAATGGAGCAAATGAAGAAACTTTCTATGGAATTTCAGGAATTGGAGATCTTGTTGCAACCTCTTTTTCTAACTTATCAAGAAATAGGTGGATAGGAGAAATGATTGGAAAAGGAATAAAATTTAAATATATTTTAGAATCAACAAGACAGGTTATCGAAGGAGTTTATACAACCAAAGTGACATTTGAAAATAACCAGGAACTCTATCTTCCAATTATTAAAGAAGTTTATAGTATCTTGTATGAAAATGAAAATCCAATATCATCTGTTAAGAATTTGATGACAAAAGAATTAAAAAGTGAAGAAATTTAGGTATAATTTTTTCATAAAATGTAAAAATTTTTTGAAAGGAGGATTTGTTAAATGACAAAACCTGAAATTGTAGCTTCTATTGCTGAAAAAGCAGGTGTTACTAAAAAGGTTGCTTCTGCCACATTGGAAGCTTTTGTTGAAACAGTTATGGATTCTTTAAAGAAGGGGGAAAAGGTTGCTCTTGTGGGCTTTGGAACATTTGAAGTTAGAGAAAGAAAGCCAAGAAAAGGTATTAATCCTCAGACAAGAAAACCAATTCATATACCAGCAAAGAAAGTTCCAGCTTTCCGTGCAGGAAAAGAATTAAAGGCAGTTGTTCCCAAAAAGTAATTAAGTATTAAAGATTAAAGAGGGAAGATTTTACTTCCCTCTTTTTATACTTATATTGAAATTATAAATACTTATGATAAAATATAATATAGTATGACACTAAGAGATAAGATTATTGAATTAAGAGAGAAATTAGGAATTTCAAGAACAGAATTTGCAGCAAAAATAGGAGTTTCTGCTGCATATATACATATTTTAGAAAGTGGAAAGCAAGATGTAACTCTAAGGGTACTTGAGAGTATATCAAAATCATTTAATATCCCATTATCTTATTTTTTTGAAGATTTTGAAATTGAAGAAAGCAATGTGATTATTTTATCAAAAATTCCAATAAAAGCCAAAATTGATGAAAAAATGAAATATAATGAAATTAATCTTGGTGAAATGTTCTTGGAAGAAAAGTATGTTAAAAAAGAGGCTTTTGTAATTCAATATAAAGGATTAGATATAGACAATTTTGAAGTTAAAAAAGATGATTTATTATTAGTAACAAAATTTGATAATTTAAAAAGTGGTGATAAGTTAATAACTATTATAAACAATTTTGTAAAATTTTGTACTTTATCAATAAACAGAGGAAATATTTTACTAATACCATCTGATTCTAATGAACTTTGTTATGTATATGATGATAAAAAAATGCAAGTTTTAAAAATTAATAAAATAATTAGAAGGAAAAATTTATCTTAAGAAATTCAGCGAATTTTGATATTGCTTGATATCTATGACTTATTTTATTCTTTTCTTTACTTTCTAATTCACCAACAGTTTTATCATATTCTGGAAGATAAAATATAGGGTCATATCCAAAACCATTTTTACCTCTTTTTTCAAACCATATATAACCTTCAAGTGAACCTTCGAAAACCTCTTCATATAAATTGTCTTTATAAACAAGTACACATTTGAACCTTGCTTTTCTTTTTTCAAAGGATTCATCTTTTAATAAATTTAATAATTTTTCTATATTTTTATCAAAATTTCCACTATCATTATAAAATCTCTTAGATAACACACCAGGTAGACCATTCAAACAGTTAACTTCTAAACCCGAGTCATCAGCTATGGTAGGAATTTTAGAAAATTCATATGCATTTCTTGCCTTTATAAGAGCATTTTCATAGAATGTTTTACCACTTTCTTCAGGAGGTCTGTAATCTTTCAAATCTTTTATAGAGATTATATCTAATTTTATATTCAATGAGCTTAATATATCTTTGAATTCATTTAATTTACCTATATTTTCAGTAGCTATAAACAATGTTTTTAAGTAACTCTTTTTCATAATCAATAATACTACCAATTCCTTTCCATCCAATTTTAACCATTTTAAAAAGCTCCTCGACATTAAAATCTTTTTTTTCTGCGGTTCCTTGAATTTCAATAATTTTTTTATTTTCATTCATAACAACATTCATATCAACTTGTGCATCAAAATCTTCATTGAAATCTAAATCAAGTAAAATTTCATTATTCAAAATTCCAACACTTACTGCTCCTATAAAATTTTTTACTGGGAAGTATGGTAACTTACCGTTTCTATATAATTTTGCAAGAGCAATATACATTGATACAAATCCACCATTTATAGCAGCTGTTCTCGTTCCACCATCTGCTTGAAGAACATCTGTGTCAATCCATATTGTTGTTCCTTGTAGTGCAGTAAGATCGACGCATCCCCTCAGTGCTCTTCCAATTAATCTTTGAATTTCTTGAGATCTCCCTTCTATTCTTCCTTTATCAATATCTCTTATCGTTCTGGGATAAGTAGAACCTGGTAAAAGAGAGTATTCAGCTGATATCCAACCTTGATTTGTATTTTTTAAAAATGGAGGAACTTTTTCTTCTACCATTGCTGTACATAAAACTCTTGTATCTCCCATATTTATTAATGCTGAACCGTTTGGATATTTTAAAATGTCAATTTCTATTTTAAATTTTCTTAAATCTTCCAATCCTCTTTCATCTTTTCTTTTAATCAAATTAAATTCTCCTTTCTTTTAAAATTATATAAAGTTTTATTTTAACTATCAAATAACTAACTATATTTATATATAAAATGTGTTATCATATTATATGTTCTTATAACTTGACAATGAAGTTAATTTAAATAAAATTATTAGAGTTGAGTTAATAATATAGGAGGAATTATTTATGAAGTTGAAATCCTTTATATGGAGATTAATTTTTTTAGCACTAATAGTAGGTGTTGCAGGTTGGGCAATTAAAACAAAAACTCCTACTTTAGGACTTGATTTAAAGGGGGGAGTACATATTGTTCTTGAATGTGTTGATACAGAACAGGTAAAAGTAACTCCAGAACTTGTAGAAAGTACAAGGGCGGTTATCGAAAAAAGAATTAATGCCTCAGGTTTGTCTGAAGCGATTGTTCAAAAAGAAGGTGGTTTAAATTCAAGAAGAATTATAATTGATATTCCAGGACAACAGACACAAGATCCATCAAAAATTGAAGATTTAATTGGAAAAACTGCTTTACTTCAATTTAAGTTAGAAGATGGTACTGTTATTTTAACAGGAGCCAATTTAAAAGATGTTAGAGTACAGTTAAATACTGATCCGAATACTCCTGGTCAGGCACTTATAGCATTTGAACTTGATCAAGAGGGTACTGAAAAATTTGCACAAGCAACAAAGGAAAACATCGATAAACAAATTGCAATTTATCTTGATGAAGAACTATTAATGAATCCTACCGTAAAGAGTGAAATTACTGATGGTAAAGGTGTTATTGAAGGAGATTTTACAGTTGATCAAGCTTCAGAATATGTTGCTCTTTTAAAAGGTGGTTCACTTCCTTTAAAAGTTAATATCCTATCTTCTGAAATTATTGGTCCATCTCTTGGTGAAGATATGATAAGTATGAGTACAAAAGCTGCAATTATTGCTTTTATCTTAATTGTTTTATATATGATAGTATATTATAGATTTATGGGTTTTCTTGCTTCAATAGCACTTGCAATATTTGTAATCGTTGATTTAGGAATTCTTATTTTACTCAACGCAACCTTTTCTCTTCCTGCAATAGGTGGATTTGTTTTGACTCTTGGTATGGCAGTTGATGCAAATGTAATAGTTTTTGAAAGAATAAAAGAAGAAATAAGAAGCGGAAAAACTCTAAAAACAAGTATAAGCCTTGGATTTACAAGAGCTTTTACAACTGTTTTAGATTCAAATATAACAACCTTATCAGGTGCATTTGCAATTATATATTTTGGAATAGGTTTAATAAAAGGTTTTGGCATTACCTTAGCATTAGGAGTAGTTGTATCCTTCTTTTCAGCAATTTTTACAACAAGATTATTAATTGATATTTTTGCTTCAACACCAATCGCAAAAAATGCAAAAATTTTTGGATATTAAAGGAGTATAAAGATGAAAAAGATAAATATTGAAAATTGGCAGATAATACCAAAATCAAAAATTTATTTTTCAATATCACTTATTGTTATATTGATAGCAGTATTTGGAATAATTCTTAATTTGACAACCATAAAAGCTCCTTTAAATTATGGTCTTGATTTTACTGGTGGAACAATACTTGATTTGAAATTTGAAAAAACACCAACAGTTTCAGAGGCAAGAGATGTTATGAGAGAGTTTGGTTTTGGAAACAGTGTTATCCAAGTTTCACAAGAAGGAAGATTGATAATAAGGATAAATGAAACAGCTCTTACAAACGAACAGAGAGAGTCAATATTTTCTAAACTTGAAGAGAAGTTTGGAAAACTTGACAGGGAAAATATGAGAGTTTCATCTATTGGTCCAACAGTATCAAATGAACTAAAAAAATCTGGAATAATTGCTCTTCTTGTTGGTCTCTCTTTTATTTTTATATACATAACAGTAAGATTTCAATTTAGATTTGCAGTTGTTGCTGTACTTGCATTACTTCATGATACCATCATAACTGTTGGATTATTAGCATTATTCAGACAGCAGGTCAATAGTCCATTTATTGGAGCTTTACTTGCAATAATTGCCTATTCTGTTCAGGATTCTGTCGTTGTTCTTGATAGAGTAAGAGAAAATTTAAAAATATATAAGAATAAGCTGAAGTATGATGAGATTATAAATAAAAGCATAACACAATCTTTTACTCGTTCTTTTAATACATCCTTTACAACTCTTCTTGCAATAATTGCAATCTTGATATTTGGTGGAGTAACTTTAAGAGACTTTTCTCTTACACTATTTATCGGAATTACAGCTGGTACTTATTCCTCAATTTTTATTGCTGCTCCACTTCTTGTTATTTGGAATAGATTAAGTGAACATAAAACTGAAACAGAAAAAGCACCTGTTACACAACCTCAATTAGAAAAAATTACAATTCAAAACAGTAATAAATCTACGAAAAATGAAGTTCAAGATACTACTAAGCCTGTTAAAAAAAATGTAAGTAAGAGTAAGAGTAAGAAAAAGAGAAAAGGCGGTAGGAGGTAAAAATGGATTTAAGAAAATTTGTCAGGGACATTCCTGATTTTCCCCAAAAAGGAGTTTTATTTAGAGATATTACTCCTCTTCTAAAAGATGAAAAGGCATTTGAGTTTGCAGTTAAAGAGATGAGTAAACCTTTTAAAGAAGAAAAAATTGATATTGTTGTTGGAATTGAAGCAAGAGGTTTGATTCTTGCAGCTCCAATAGCTTTTTATATTGGAGCAGGATTTGTACCTATAAGAAAACCAGGAAAATTACCATGGAAGACACAAAGAAAAGAGTATGAACTTGAATATGGAATGGCAATTCTTGAAATACATGAAGACGCAATAAATAAAAATGATAGAGTTCTTATTGTTGATGATGTTCTTGCAACAGGTGGCACTGCAAAAGCAGCTGCAGATCTTGTAGAACAACTTGGGGGAGAGGTTTTAGGATTTGATTTTTTAATTGAATTAATTGATTTTAAGGCAAAGGAGATATTAAAAAAATATACACTTTTTTCTCTTTTGAAATTATAATTAATGTATGGAATATTCAAAAGAGATATATCAGAGTGAAGATGAACTCTGGTATCTATTTAAAGAAAAAGCAAAAGAAAAATTTAATGATAGTGAATTATCCATTGTAGATGATATATATCAATTTGCTAAAAAAGCTCATGAAGGTCAAATTAGAGCATCTAATGAACCATATATTTTACATCCAATAAATGTAGCTTTAATTCTTCTTACTTTTGATGTCGATCTTCAAACAATTGAGGCATCTTTACTACACGATGTTGTTGAAGATACTTCAGTATCTTTAGATACAATAAAAGATAAATTTGGTAAAGAAGTAGCATTACTTGTTGATGGAGTTAGCAAAATATCTCAAATAAAATTTTTATCTCTTGAGGAGTGGAAACTTGAAAGTTTAAGGAAAGTACTGATTGCTATGGCTTCTGATTTTAGAGTTGTTTTTATTAAACTTGCAGATAGATTACACAATATGCGAACATTGAATTATTTACCAGAGGAAAAAAGAAGAGAAATTGCTAAAGAAACTATAGAAATATATGTACCACTTGCTCATAGATTAGGTATTTATACCTTAAAATGGGAACTTGAAGACCTTGCTTTTAAATACCTTGAGCCTGAGATTTTTCAAGATTTAAAAATAAAAGTATCAAAAAAAAGAGAAGAGAGAGAAAATGAAATTTTTGATATTAAGATAAAAATAGAAAATTTACTTAATGAAAATAATATCACCTGTAGAGTTGAAGGTAGAGCAAAAAATCTCTATTCTATCTATAGAAAAATGAAACAAGATAATAAAACATTCGATGAGATATTTGATTTAACTGCTCTTAGAGTAATTGTTCCAACTATTCAAGATTGTTATAAGACACTTGGAATAGTTCATACAAAATGGAAACCCATTCCTGGGCGTATAAAAGATTATATAGCAATACCTAAACCAAATGGATATCAATCCCTACACACTACATTAATAGGTGATAATGGAGAACCATTTGAAATTCAAATAAGAACAGAGGAGATGCATAAAAATTGTGAATATGGTATAGCATCTCACTGGTCTTATAGGGAGAAAGGTAAGAAAATTAATCCAGATATGTCAAATAAGATTAACTGGATAAGACAGATTGTTGAATGGCAGAAAACTATACCTTCTGCAAGAGAATTTATTAATAGAGTTAAAGAAGATATATTTTCTGATGAAATATTTGTATTTACACCAAAAGGTGAAATTATAAATCTGACCGTTGATGCCACTCCTATTGATTTTGCATATAAGATTCATACAGAAATAGGAAACAAATGTATCGGAGCAAAAGTAAATGGAAGAATAGTTCCATTAAATTATAAATTAAAAACTGGAGATAGAGTTGAAATTTTAACATCAAAAACTTCTCCTGGTCCTTCAAGAGATTGGTTAAAATTTGTTAAAAGTTCATCAACAAAAGAAAAAATTAGACAATTTTATAGAAAAAAGGAAAAAGAAGAAGAAAAAAAAGAAGAGACAGTTAAAGAAGAGATTGAAAAGAAGAACAAAGGTGTTATTTTAGAAAGAAAAATCAAAACATCAAATAAATTTGGAGTGGTAATACCTGAAATAAAAGGTGAGGTTTTGCTCACACTTGCAAAATGTTGTACTCCAATACCTGGAGATGAAATTATTGGATATATATCAAAAGGAAGAGGAGTTGTTGTTCATAGAAGAGATTGCAAAAATTTACTCTCAATTTTGGGAAATGTTGATAATAGTTTAGAAAAAATTGTTAAAGTTGAATGGGCAAATGATGTTAAAATATTATACCCAGTAAAAATCAATATACATATCAAAGATGAACCCGGTGTGTTAAATAAAATAGTATCCATAATTGCAAAATATAATTATAATATTGAATCTGTAAATGCTCCTCCAAGTAAAAATAAAGAGAAAACAACAACTATATATATGACTTTACAAATTCCAGGATATGGTAAGTTGAATGATCTATTAGAAGAGATAAAAATTGTACCAAATGTTTTAGAAATTGAAAGGAACTCTTAATGAGATGTGTTGTACAAAGAGTAAAATATGCAAAAGTTTTTGTAAAAAATTCCCTTATATCTGAAATAAAAGAGGGTTTTTTAGTTTTAGTTGGAGTTCAGATAAATGATAATGAAGATGATATTAATTATCTAACAAGAAAAATATCTAATTTGAGAATATTTGATGATGAAAATTGGAAATTAAATCTTTCAATTAAAGAGATTAATGGTGAAATATTATTGATATCTCAATTCACTCTTTTAGGAAGTGTAAAAAATGGTTTTAGACCAGACTTTACAAGAGCAGAAAAAGGTGAGAAAGCTAAAAATTTAATAAAAATTTTTAAAAATTCATTAGAAGAAAATGGATTAAAAGTTAAAGAGGGAATTTTTGGTGAAATAATGGATATAGAATTTGTAAATTCTGGTCCTGTTACTATTATTATTGATTCAAAG
>JAKPCM010000106.1 GCA_029553255.1 Caldisericota bacterium
CTTAGGTGAAAAATATTCATTTTTTTCAACTTATCCATTGATAAACTTTGAAGTATAAAATCATTAACAGAGAAATTTGGGACAATTTTAATCAAATTGTTTATTTTACTAACATTTAATGAGCTTAAAATTTTTTCTATCTCTCTTTTCTCTTTTAAAGTTTCTGTCTTTCCATAGATATTCAATACTCCATTTTTTACATTAATGTTTATATTGTTTAAGTTCCTCTCTTTCAAAATATCATAAGCTATTGTTTCTAAATCATTATCTTCAGTGATTCTTTTTATTGATAAAGTTAAATTATTGTTGATTTTTTTAATATTTTTTATGGATTTCAATATTTTTTCAACCTTTTCGATATTCTCTTTTTTTGTAGCTTCACCTTTTATAAATATCTCTCTATTTGAAACTGTAAAATTTATATTTTCATTTTTTAAATCTTCATCTTCATTTATTAAATCTTTTATTTTTTTTAGAATCATCATATCAACATTTTTTTCTTTTGACGGAACTATTCTTCTATCCATCACCATCCTTTTCTTCCACCTTTAATCAAGAGTGGAACTGGGCTATTTTTTACTCCGCCTTTAAAAAAAGATATCCATAACCCAGCTGGCGGTATTTGAATATCTCTTTTCAATTTTTTTCCTCATCTTCTGTATCTTCTATGTTCTCTTCAATTTTTTCAACCTTTCCATCAAAATATTTAAAAAGAGTTGTGACCTCTTCTGATTTTTCAATCTCTTCTCTCTCTTTTAAATAATCCTCTTCACTTTGTATAGAAAAATCAAAATCATAATTTTTATATCCAAGTTCTGAAAGAAAATTTCTTAGAAAATCTCTTTTTTCTTCAGCCATCTCTTTTTGGAATTTAGAAGAATATGGAAATTGAATATGAATTTTATCCTCTTTTATTTCAATGAACTTTCCAAATCTCATTATTGAATAAATCGCTTTATTCTTATTTTTAAGATTCAAAAGAAAATCATCCCATACAAAAGATCTCTCCTTTATTGGGTGAGGAATTTTTTCTTCCTCTATTACTTTTTGTGGTTTTTCTTCTTCAACAATCAATGGTTTAGCTTTTGAATATTTAAGAATCAATTTAAGGACTCTTATTTCAAACATAAATCTTGGAAAATTTGAGTATCTTAATTCTGAGAATAAATCAATCAAATTATCAATTACATCTATAATAAAATCCTTTTTCAATGATTTAACTTCTGAATCTATCTCTTCTTCAAAAATTTTTTTAAATAATATTTTTCTTCCATACCCAATTATTCCCCTTAATATTTCCTGAACCTCTTTCCCTGAATTTATTAATTCACCTATCATAGAGAGTATTTTTGCGTCTTCTCCATTCTGAATGCCAATAAAGAAATTTTTATAGACTTCATCTCCACTTTCACCTAATAGAGTTAAAAAATTTTCAATTTCAATTTTTTCTCCTGAAAAAAGAATCAGTTGTTCAAAAAGAGAGATAAAATCTCTGAGAGATCCATCTGATGCCTCAGCAATTTTATATAAGACCTCTTCATCAACAGATACTTTCTCATTTTTTGCTATTGTTCTACCCATATCGACAAGATCATCTATGCCAATTCTTTTGAAGTTGAATCTTATACATCTTGATATTATTGTTAAAGGTAATTTTTGTGGATCTGTTGTTGCAAGAATTATAACAGTTTTTTGAGGTGGCTCTTCAAGAGTTTTAAGAAGTGCATTGAAAGCCTCTTGTGTAAGCATATGCGATTCATCAATAATAAAAACTCTATATCTTCCAAGAGTTGGTGATAAACCAACTCTTTCTTTTAAACTTCTAACCTCGTCTATTCCTCTATTAGATGCTCCGTCAATTTCAATAACATCAATATTTGTTCCATCATTTATACTTAAACAGTTTTTGCACTTATTACAAGGTTTTGATGTTATGCCTTCATCACAATTTAAACCTTTTGCAAAAATCCTTGCAACAGTTGTTTTACCTGTACCTTTTGGTCCTGAAAAGAGATATGCATGGGAAATCATATCTTTCTCTAATGTGTTGATTAAAATTTTTGTTATATGTTCTTGACCTTTTATTTCGCTGAAATCCTTTGGTCTATATTTCCTGTAAAGTGTTATATATTCCATTTTATATTTTACCTGTTAAAATTAGAATAAGTTCCATAATAAAATTATAATAAAAAATTTTATATTTACCTAATTTTTTATATAATTTTTCTGGAGGTTTTTTTATGAAAAAAATTAAAGTTTTAATTGGAAAACCAGGACTTGATGGACATGATAGAGGAGCAAAAGTTATATCAAAAGCATTGATGGAAGTAGGATATGAAGTCATATATACTGGAATAAGAAGAACACCTGAAGAAATAGTCAAAATGGCGATAGAAGAAGATGTTGATGCTGTTGGTCTTTCATGTCTTTCTGGCGCACATCTCGATCTTTTTAAAAAAGTAAGCGAGCTTTTAAAAGAAAAAGGTAAAGATGTTCTTCTTTTTGGAGGAGGTATCATACCAAAAGAAGATATCGAAATATTAAAAAACTATGGTTTCAAAAAAATATTCACTCCTGATTCAAGTATTAAAGAGATAATTGATTTCTTAGATAATGAATTTAAATCAAAAGTCACTAATTGATGGGATATTAGAAGGGGATAGATTAATAATAGGTAAAGCAATCTCACTTATTGAAAATGGTGAAAAAGAGGGATTTACCTTACTAAAAGAGATATACCCTTTAAAAAAAGATATATTTGTTTTAGGAATAACTGGTCCTCTTGGTGTTGGTAAATCAACTTTTATAGATAAAATAATAGAAAAATTGACAGATGAATTTGATAAAATAGGTGTTTTACTTTGTGATCCTTCAAGCCCAATAAGTGGTGGTGCATTTCTTGGAGATAGATTAAGATTAAAAACAAAAAATGAAAATGTTTTCATAAGATCAATGGCAACAAGAACTTTCCCGTATGGAATTTCTCCTTCTCTTCCCTTTATAATTGATTTATTTTCTGCATCTCCATATAGAAATATTATTGTTGAAACTGCTGGAATTGGTCAGGGAGATGTTAGTATAAAAAATTTTTCACATCTGACTTTGGTTCTTCTCTCTCCTCTTTTAGGAGATGAAATTCAATTCTTAAAAGGAGGACTAATGGAAATAAGTGATATTCTAATTGTGACAAAAGGTGATTATGATATTGCTGAACCATTTTATAAAACTCTTAAAAATAGCATCTCTATCTTTTATAATGATTTAATACCTGTCTATATGATAAGTTCATCTAATGGCTTTGGAATAGATGATGTTTATAATGAAATAATGAAAAAAAGATTAGATTTATTTTCATCTGATAAATATTTAGAAAGAGAGAAAATAAGAAGATTGGAAACTTTCAAATACCTATTAAAAGAGTTATATACAAAAAAAATGATTGAAAAAATAGAAAAAGAGGGGGATTTTAAAGAGATTGAGGAAGGAAAAATTAATATATATCAAAAAATCCTTGATATTATATCTTGAACTATATAAAAATTTTTGATCCATGGAAAAATCCTCTATGTACCTGTCCTTTAAAGTATAGTTTGAATCCATATACAGGTTGTTCCTTTAGTTGTATATACTGCTATATATCATCTTTTATAAAAGATCCATTTTCTGTAAGAGTTAAAAAGGATATAATAAAAAAAATTAGAAATGATGTGGATAAATTAGATAAAAATATTTATGTTTCATTAAGTAACTCTTCAGACCCTTATCCATATATTGAAGAGAAATTAAATATAACAAGAGAAATATTGAAAATTTTTAGAGATGAAGGAATCAAGACATTGATTATCACAAAAAGTGATCTTGTTTTAAGAGATATCGATATATTAAAAGAGATGAGAGTATCAGTTTCTATTACAATTACAACATTTAATGAAATTTATAAAATCTTGGAACCATATGCTCCAACTCCTGAGAGAAGATTAAATGCTTTGAAAAAATTAAAGGAGAATGGAATAAAAACTTCTATAAGAATTGATCCAATTATTCCTTTTGTCAATGATGATATAAACGAAATAGAAGCTATGATAAAAACTCTCCATAATTTTTGTGATCAAGTAATTGTATCCACATTAAAATTAAAGCCAAACTCTATGAGAAGGTTTCAAGAGAAATTACCAGATATTTATAAGAAATTTATAGTTTATTACAAAGAAAAAATAAGAGGAAATTTATATCTTGATGAAGATTATAGGTATAAAATTATATATAGTATTTATAATTTAACTAAAAAATATGATTTAGATTTCTCTTCCTGTAGGGAGGGTTTTAAAGAATTAAATACAAATATCTGCGACGGGAGTGGCTATATTAAAAATAGTGTATAATTTTAAAAATGGAAGACAGATTCAGAATAAAAAGAAGAAAAGAGTTTAAACTATCGTATAAAACAAAAGGTATAATAATATTTTTATCACTATTGATCGTCTATCTATTATTACTTTTTATTTTTTCACCAAATGGTGAGGTTTTAAAAGATGGATTTGATGTTCCTCCTTTGACATCTAATATTGAGATATTTAATGATAAGATTGTCTATTCATCTTCAAAAACTTTATACACTATGGATAACAGTTTATCGATAAGTTTTCCATATAATATAATTGATTTTAAAGTATATGAAGATAGGATTTATATTTTGTCTGATCATTTAACTATCATCGATTCAAACTTTAAAATCATAAAGGAGATCAAAAAAGATGGGTTTTTCCCGCAAGATATCTATTTTTTTGATAACGATTTTTGTTTAAGATGGGATGGTGTTGATAAATTAAAAATTATCTTATCTTTATACGATATAAAGAATTATAAAGAACTCAAAAAATTATCTTTTGATGAATTTTCTTTTATGCCATTTATGACTATTTTCGATAATGGCAATAAAATTCTTGTTTTTCAAAATGATGGAGATATAATGCTATTAAATTTTTCTGGAGAGATTATCTGGCAAAAAAATATAAGACCAGAAAATATAATTGTATTTGATCCTCATGGTGTCGTTAATGAAGAGACAGGTAGAATAATTTTATACTGGAGAAGTTATGCATATAATACGAATATAATTTTGATTTTGAATATGGAAGGTGAAATTTTAAAGAGATATGATTTAAAAAATAATATCAACAAACTTTTTTCAGATGAAAATAATATCTATCTAATAACCAACGATGATGTAGAAATAATTACAAGTCAAGTTTTTCATAAAGAATCGATTCCTTTTTATAAACCTGCTGACTCTTTTTTTATTGATAAAAATCTTATAAATATATGGGAGTTTGTAAATTTCGTCTCTAATTATAAATTTATTATGATCAATAACAAGAAAATATTTTTTAAAGGAAATGTAAAAGATATTCTTATTGATAAAGATAAATTGTATATTTTAATTGATTCAAAAATTTATAATATTAATATATATGATTGATGAAAAGAGTGTTATAGAAAAAATTAAAAAAGGAGATATAGATAGTTATTCAATTCTTATCAATGAATATCAAAATGATATCTATTCATTATGTCTTTCAATTGTTAAAAATGTTGATGATGCTCTTGATTTAACTCAAGAGGCATTCTTAATCGCTTATGAAAACATTAAAAATTTCAAACAAGAGGCTAAATTCTCTACCTGGGTATATAGAATTGCTTATAATCTTTGTGTTAATTTTATAAAAAGAAAAGGTGAGATTTTTACATTAGAAGATGAAGATATTATTAATGTAGAAATAGAAGACAAAACTTCTTCAATCTGGGAAGAGATAGAAAAAGATGAAAGAGTAAAGATGATAAGTGAGGGTTTAAAAAGAATAAAAGATAGTGATAGCTTAATAATTGAACTTAAAGATATTAAAGGATTAACCTATGAAGAGATCTCAACTATTTTATCTATTCCAATGGGAACAGTTAAATCGAGACTGTATAGAGCAAGAGAAAACCTTAAAAAAGTTGTTGAAGATATTATTAAAAAAGGTGATTTTGAAAAATGAAACAATTTTTTATAATTTTCATCTAAATTAAGAGATGGAAAGAAAAGAAGAAATTTACAATATTCATGAATTAATTGATGAAAAAAAAGAAGAGGAAATTCTATCATTGATAAAAAATGATGAAATCCTTATCGATAAATATAAATCTTTATCTATTATGTTAAATGATTTAAAAGATGTTGAAACTGAAAAAGTCCCTGTTAGTATTGATAAAAAAATCATTAAAAAGATAAAGAATCAAAGAAGAAGGAAGGCTTTATCTTTATCATTGAGTTTTGCTCTATCGATTCTTTTTGTTATCATTTTATTTTCTCCATTTTCATATAAAAAAGAAAATAAAATTCTGCCTTTTATATCCAATAAACAATATAAATATACAATCTCTAACTATGTTACTATGAATAATATCAATAATGTTGAAATTACTCTTTATTTAAAAGATGAATTTGTTGAAGAAAAAAGTGGATACCTTAAAATTCCAAAAGAGGAGTTTAATCTTTTATTTGAAACCTTAAATGAAAAAGGAGATTTGGTTATAAATAGAATAGAAGGAAGTGGAGAAAAAACAGACTATATAAATATTAAAATCAATTATAAAAATAATCCAAAGATTTCATTTGTAAGTTTAATAGGTTATTTTTTACCTTATGTTATGATTGCAATTATAATTCTTCTTCCTCTACCATTTTTATTGAAAAGGTATAAAAAATGGAAATCTTATTAAAATTTTTCCTGTTTTTTTCTCTTTTTGTTAATACTCAATATATAAAAGTTCCATCAATTATTGATTTTATATCAACAATGAATGAGGCACAGAGTAGAAATTTTATAGAAATAAATTCATTTGAATTTGAAGAGGATAGTTTAAAACTTGAAGGTTATTTAAAATTCAAAGTAATTGATGATAAGAAAAATGAATTTATTGATTTTTTAAAAGAAAAAAATATCACTATAAATAATTTGGAAAATGGAGAAAATACAATATATCTATATGAGAATTATATCGTACCTAAACCATCTGATTTTAAATCAAATTTTTTATATTCATTTTATAGAATAATTGGTTCAAAAAACTTTTATCTTGTGATAATTCTCTTTTTAATCTCTTACCTCCTCTTGTGGGGTCAGGTCTTACATTGAAAGATTTTAGAAAGTTTACAAAAGTAGACTGTCTGTTTTTATAAACAATAAATTTCAAGACCTGACCCCGAAATGAGACAAAGGTGTTAGGCACCTTTGTCTCATTAGGGTTGAAATATTTATTTTTGTTTATATAATTTTTTTATGAGAGTTATCTGGGCACCATGGAGAATAAAATATATAAATGAATCAAAGAAAAAGAAAGAGTACTTTATCTGTCAAATAATCAAAGATGAAAAAGATGAAGAAAATTTAGTTGTATATAGAGGTAAAAATACAATAATAATTATGAATAAATTTCCATATAATTCTTCTCATATTATGATATCTCCAATAAGGCACATTGAAAATTTTTATGAATTAACAGACGAAGAGGTTCAAGAAATATTTAAACTAATTTCAAAATCTCAAAAAATAATTAAGGATTTATATAATCCAGATGGTTTTAACTTTGGTGTAAATATTGGTAAAGCAGCAGGAGCAGGAGAAGATCATCTTCATTTTCATCTTGTACCAAGATGGTTTGGAGATACAAATTTTATGACAGTCATTAGCGAAACAAGGGTAATGCCAGAATCAATAGTTGAAGTTCATAAAAAATTAAAAGAGGCTTTTCTTGAGAGTAATAAGTGATTTTCATATCCATTCTAAATATTCAAGAGCAACAAGTAGAGATATGGAAATACCTTCAATATCAAAATGGGCTAAAATTAAGGGTATCGATCTTGTAGGAACTGGTGATTTTACACATCCTGATTGGTTGAGAGAGGTAAAGTCATATTTAAAAGAGTATGAAGAAGGAATATATGAATTTGATGGAGTTTATTTTATTCTTTCAGCAGAGATAAATTTAATTTTTTCTTTTAAAGGTAAATCAAGAAAAGTTCATATCTGCCTTTTAGCGAAAAGTTTTGAAGATGTTGAAAAATTAAATAGGGCTTTTTCAGAATATGGTGAACTTTCAATAGACGGAAGACCGATTATGCCTTTTAATTGTATAGAATTTACAAAACTGATAAAAGATTTAACTCCTGATACATTTATTTACCCTGCTCACGCTTGGACTCCATGGTTTGGAATTTTTGGTTCAGTTACAGGATTTGATTCTCTTGAAGAAGCATTTGGGAATGAAATAAAGTATATTCATGCAATTGAAACTGGCCTTTCTTCAGATCCTCCAATGAACTGGCTTGTCTCTAAACTCGATAAATTTTCTCTACTTTCAAATTCAGATGCACATTCTCCAGCGCATCTTGGAAGAGAGGCAAATGTTTTTCAAATAGATTTAAATTATGATGAACTCATTGATTCAATCATAAAAAAAGATAAAAATAGATTTTTATTCACCATAGAATTTTTTCCTGAAGAGGGAAAATATCATTTTGATGGTCATAGAAATTGTGGCATATCAATGAGTCCAGAAGAATCAATAAAAATAAAAAATATATGCCCTAATTGTCATAAACCAATGACTCTTGGTGTTTTACATAGAGTTTATGAGTTGAAAGATAGAGATAAAATAGATAACAATAATTTTATTCCTTACAAGAGCGTTATTCCTCTTATGGAGATAATATCACAGGCGTTAGAAAAAAATGAAAGTTCAAAAGTTGTTCAAGATGAGTATTCAAAAATTATTGGGAAATTTGATAATGAATTTAATGTTTTAATATTTTTGCCAATTAATGAAATGGCAGGAAAAATGGATGATAGAATTTTAAAACTAATTAAAAATATGAGAGAGGGCAAAGTGACAAAGAAAGCTGGATTCGATGGAGAGTTTGGAAAAATCGAGGTCATCTTTGATAAGGAAGAGGAAAAACCTCCCTCTCTCTTTTAATAATTTAATTTTTTATACATTATCCCTTTTTTATTATGTTAAAATTATATTTGGAGGTGTAGAATGAAAAAATTTTTAGTTTTAACACTATTAGTTATGGTAACATTTCTTATTTTCACTGGATGCAAACAAACACCGAAAACTTTAAAAGTTGGAACATCAGCTGATTATCCACCTTTTGAGTATGTTGATGAGAAAACGGGCGATTTTATTGGTTTTGATATGGATTTGATTAGGTTAGTTGGTGAAAAGGCTGGATATGAAGTTGAAATTGTCAACATGGATTTTGATTCAATTATTCCATCTCTTGAAAAGAAAAAAATAGATGCTGCAATAGCTTGTATAACAATAACAGAAGATAGAACAAAAATTGCTCCTGCAATACCATATTGGGATACAGGTCAATCAATAATTGTAAAAGGTGACAGTGCTTTTAAACCGTTGAGTTTAGGTGATCTTTCAGGAAAAAAGGTTGGTGTACAAAAAGGAACAACAGGAGAAGAAATTTTAGATAAAGGGATAGAGAATAATGAAGCTACTAATGTCGATGTAAGAAGGTACACATCGGTAATATTGGGTATGTTAGATTTACAGAATGGTGCAATTGATGCAATGATTATAGATACACCAGTTGCTAATTTATATGGAACAAAGTATAACTATGTGGTTACAACAGAACTTGCCCCTGAAACTGCTGGTATTTTTGTTGATAAAGATAATCAAAAACTTTTTGATGATTTAAAAAAGGCTCTTGATGAAATTAAAAAAGGAGATGAATGGCAGCAGTTAGTAGAAAAATATTTCTCTGGTTCATAAATTAATTAATGAAAATTTTTGATTTCTCTATCTTTTCGAACCTCGATGCTATAAAATATATTCTTACTGGAATATTTAATACAATTTTTCTAACCTTTGCTGGCATAGGTATAGGTTTTATATGTGGGAGTCTACTAACATTTGGGGAGGTGTATCTACCCTCCCCTTTAAATTCTATATTTAGACTTTTGGGTGAAATTATAAGAGGAATACCATTAACTGTTCTTTTTTTGATCCTTTATCTTGGTGTTAATCTTGGAGCATTGACTTCTGCGATTGTTGGTCTTGGCATAAGAAGTGCAGCATATCAAAGTCAAATTTTTAGATCATCTCTTGAGGCAATTCCACAAGGTCAACTTCTTGCAGCTTTAAGTATTGGATTAAAAAAGAGTGAAGTTTTTCTCTACATATTATTACCTCAAGCTATAAAAATTATGATTCCATCTTGGAGCAATGAATTTATAACTCTATTAAAGGACACATCAATTGCATTTGTTCTTGGAATTACTGAAATTATGACAAGAGCTGAATTAATATCAAGAGCAATAGGAAGATATTTTGAAATTTATATTTTTATTGCAATTATCTATTTCATTATGGTAAGAGGATCAAATTATCTTCTTAATTTAATATATGAAAAAAATAAAATTCCCGGTCTTGGAGAGAGAGGATGAAAGAAGTTTTAAAAGTTGTTGATTTAAAAAAATCATATGGAAAAAATGAAGTTCTAAAAGGGGTTAGTTTTAGTATAAATGAAAATGAGATAAAAGTTATTATTGGGCCAAGTGGTGGGGGAAAAAGTACTTTACTTTATTGTATTAATTTTTTAACGAAGCCCAATTCAGGAAAAATTTTCCTTGATGGTGTTGAATTAACATCGCCAAATGTTGATTTACCAAAAATGAGAGAAAAAATCGGATTTGTTTTTCAACATTTTAATCTTTTTATGCATTTAGATGCATATAATAATGTTTTAATGGGACTTGTTAGGGTAAAAAAAATGAAACTGAATGAGGCGAAGGAGATAGCAGAAAACTCCTTAAATCTTGTTGGAATAGATAAAAAATTATGGAATCTCTACCCCGCACAACTTTCTGGCGGACAACAACAAAGAGTAGCAATCGCAAGAGCAATAGCTATGGATCCAAGAATAATACTTTTCGATGAGCCAACAAGTGCTCTTGATGTCGAACTTATTGGTGAAGTTTTAAAAGCTATAAAAAATCTTGCGTTAAAGGGAATGACGATGTTACTTGTTACTCATGAAATTGAATTTGCAAAAGATATTGCAAACGAAATAATGTTTCTTGACAATGGAGTGATAATCGATAAAGGAACTCCTGAAGAGATGATTTTGAATCCAAAAAATGAAAGAATAAAAAAATTTCTTGGAATAATAACTAAGGAAAAAGAAAATGTTTGAATCATATATAAAAATTTTTGATAGATATGGTCCTGATATTCTTTCAGGTTTAAAATTAACAATATATATAACATTAATATCAATAATATTTGGACTTTTTTTAGGTCTTATTTTGGCGATTTTGAAATTATATGGACATAAGATATTAAAATTTCTTTCCTCTTTATATATAGAAATTATTAGAGGAACCCCTATGACTGTTCAATTATTTATAATTTATTATGGATTACCTTCGACTGGTTTAGTTAGATTTTCACCATTTGTTGCAGCGATTTTAGGAATGGGATTAAATAGCGCTGCTTACCAAGCAGAATATTTCAGGACAGCATTTAATGCTATACCAGTAGGGCAAAGTGATGCTGCTTTGAGTATTGGTATGAATAGATGGAAAGTGATTCTATATATTCTTTTACCTCAAGTTGTTAGAATAACAATTCCTGCGTGGACAAATGAGTTAATTGCTCTAACTCAATATTCGAGCTTAGCAATG
>JAKPCM010000107.1 GCA_029553255.1 Caldisericota bacterium
CTTTTTATTTCAAGGAGTTTTGATTTTAATATCTTCATTGCTATTTCTTTATTTTTTAATTGTGATCTTTCATTTTGGCATGATACTGTAATTCCTGTGGGAATATGAACAATTCTAACTGCTGAATCGGTTTTATTAATATATTGACCACCATGTCCGCTTGCTCTGAAGACATCTATTCTTAATTCATCTTCGTCTATTTCAAATTTTTTTTCCTCTATTTCAGGTATAACTTCAACAAGTGTAAATGAAGTATGTCTTCTATGATTTGCATCGAAGGGTGAAATTCTGACAAGTCTATGAACTCCTCCTTCGCCTTTAAGAAGTCCATATGCAAACTTACCTTTTATAAAAATTGTGGCACTTTTTATTCCAGCTTCATCTCCATAAGAAATATCGATAATCTCAACTTTATATTTTTTCTTTTCAGCCCATTTAAGGTACATTTCAAAAAGAATTTTTGTCCAATCCATCGCATCAACCCCACCTGTTCCTGATGATAGAGATAAAATTGCATTATTCCGATCATACTCACCAGATAAAAAATAGATTTTTTTAAATTCCTCTATATCTTCATTTAACTCTTCAATATTTTTATCTAACTCGTCTCTTAAAGATATATCATCTTCTTTTTCAAGAAGTTCTATGATCGTTTCACTTTCACTTATTAATGAGCTAATTTTTTCTATTCTCTCTTTTTCCTCTTTTATTCTATTTAATTCAGAAAGAATTTTTTTTGTTTCATCACTTTTCCAATCTACAATTTTTTTTATTTTATCTTCTAAATCTACAATTTTTTGATTTATTTTATCTATATCTTCTTCTGATGATAAATTATTAAACTCATCTTTTATTCTTTTTAAACTCTCTTCTCCTTCTTTCTTCTCTATTCTCTTTTCTTTCACTTTTAATCTCCACTCTGAATAAAAACTTTATCCAATCTTCTCGAATTGATTTTAGCATAGACTGGAATAATTCATATCCTTCAAGTTGATATGCAATTAAGGGTTCCTGTTGGCCATAAGCTCTTAATCCTATTCCCTCTTTTAAATGGTCCATATTATAAAGATGGTCCTTCCATTTATTGTCAAGTATTCTTAAAAGAAGGTATCTTTCAATTTCTCTTATAGGTTCTTCACCAAGAGATGCTCTTAAATCATCATTTGTTTTTGCCAGTTCTCTAAAATATGTTTCTTTATCTTCGTATCTTTTTTTAGATATCTCAAACAAAATTTTTTTAATTTCGCTCTCTTTTATTTTTGCTAATTCATCTTTATTTATTAATATTCCAGTGAGTTCAAGAAAAGATTTAGAGAGACCATCATAATCAGGTTCTTCAAGTGATTTTGATAGATAAATATCACAAATTTCTTCAATTATTTCATTCATAAACTTAAAAACATCTTCTCTTAAATCTGCTTTTTCAAGAATTCTTCTTCTTTCTTTGTAAATTATCTCTCTATGTTTGTTCAAAACATTATCATATTCAAGAAGGTGTTTTCTTATTTCAAAATGATATGCTTCAACCCTTTTTTGAGCATTCTCAATTGTTCTTGACAGAAGAGGGTGTTCAAGAGGAGTATCATCATCCATTTTGAAAAATTCCATAAGTTTTTTAATTGTATCACCACCAAAAATTCTTAATATTTCATCTTCAAGAGAAAGATAAAATCTTGAACTACCTGGATCACCTTGTCTTCCAGATCTTCCTCTTAATTGGTTATCAATTCTTCTCGCCTCATGTCTTTCTGTTCCAATTATATGTAAACCACCTAACTCAACAACTCCAGGACCCAATACTATATCAACGCCTCTGCCAGCCATATTCGTTGCAATGGTCACCATACCTTTCTCCCCAGCATGTTTAATAATCTCTGCCTCTTTTTCATGGTATTTTGCATTTAATACCTGGTGAGGTATGCCTTCTCTTTTCAACATACTTGAAAGTAGTTCATTTTTTTCAATTGATCTTGTACCAACGAGCACTGGTTGTTCTATTTTATAACAATCTTTTATTCCTTCTATAATTTTTCTAAATTTAATCTTTTCAGTTCTAAATACAACATCAGGGTAATCTTTTCTTATCATAGGTTTGTTAGTTGGAATTACAATAACAGGAAGACCATATATTTCTATAAATTCATCTTCTTCTGTTTTTGCAGTTCCTGTCATACCAGCAAGTTTTGAATACATTCTAAAATAGTTTTGAAATGTTATTGTCGCCAATGTTTGACTTTCAGCCTTAACAGTAAGATTTTCTTTAGCTTCTATTGCTTGGTGTAAACCATCCGAATATCTTCTTCCATACATCAATCTTCCTGTGAATTCATCGACAATTATTACTTCACCATCTTTTACAATATAATCCACATCTTTTTTAAAGTGAATGAGGGCTCTTAATGCCTGTATTATATGACTTACAAGTTCAACATTTTCACTTGCATAAAGATTTTCAACATTCATAAGCTTCTCAACTTTTTTAACTCCACTTTCTGTTAGAGCAACATTTTTTTCTTTTTCATCAGATGTAAAATCTTCGTCTATTTTAAGTTGTCTTGCGACTTGTGCTGCTTTATAATAAATCGATGTACTTTTTTCACTTGGTCCAGAAATTATAAGTGGAGTTCTTGCTTCATCTATAAGTATCGAATCAACTTCATCAACTATAGCATAATTTAGTTCTCTTTGCACAACTCCATCAAGGTTTATTGCCATATTATCTCTTAAGTAATCAAAACCAAATTCATTGTTTGTTCCATAGGTTATATCAGCAAGATAGGCATCTTTTCTTGAACAGGGTATGAGTTTAACACTGAATTTTTCAGGGTCATCCCAATCTACAAGAAATGATGATTCATGTTGTATAACTCCAACACTTCTATTTAAAAATCTATATATTGGTCCCATCCATAAAGCATCTCTTTTTGCAAGATAATCATTTACAGTGATTAGGTGAACTCCTTTTTTCGTGAGAGAGTTCAAATAAATTGGAAGAGTTGCAACAAGTGTTTTTCCTTCACCGGTTTTCATCTCTGCGATTTTCCCTTCGTGAAGCACAACACCACCCATAAGTTGAACATCAAAGTGTCTCAATTTTATAGTTCTTTTTGAAACTTCTCTCACAACAGCAAAAGATTCAAAAAGAATATCTTCAAGAGTTTCTCCATTTTCTATTCTTGACAAAAATTCAATGGTTTTGTTCATTAACTCATCGTTTGAATATTTCTCAAAATCCTGTTCAAAAGAGTTAATTTTTATAACATAATTCTGTAATTTTTTTAAATCTTTCTCTTCATTAGAGAAAATTTTCTTAAAAATCCCTGCCATTTTACTCCTTATCTAAAGAAAGAATTGTCCCAACAAATCTTACCTTATCCGTTTCAAATATTATCTTTCCCCCAATTCTAACTGAAACTCTATTATATGAAAGAACAAGTTTTTTAGAGGGTTTTATACTTTTGACTGTTAAATATACACTTTTATTTATTGGATGAGAAACTTTTAAAATTCTTCCATCAGATGTTTCAACTGGTACTTCTGAATCTTTTACAGATTTATCTATAACAACAAAAATTTTATTTCCATCACTATCAATTAAACAATCACCTATGTTGATACTGTCAGCAACTTCGGGTAATATATTACCTACTGACATTTTAACAATGACATAGAATTCACTATCTTTTCCTTGAATATATTCTCTATTGACAATTAAAATTGATAAAAAAATTATTAAAAATATTAATGTAGATAAAAAAATTTTTTTCATACTATTCTGGTTCAATTAATCCATAATTCCCGTCAGTTCTTTTGTAAATAACATTAATTTTATCAGTATTTGAATTTAAGAAAACAAAAAAAGTATGTCCAAGTAGCTCCATCTGCAATATAGCTTCTTCTTCATCCATTGGTTTTAAA
>JAKPCM010000156.1 GCA_029553255.1 Caldisericota bacterium
AGATCAAAATTCAACATACTATCTGATGATCTTGATAAAAATATAAATCTAACAGTATCTTTACCAATTTCATCGATAAGTTCTCTTAAAGTTACAAACTCTCCTTTTGATTTACTCATTTTCACCTCTTTACCACCCTCAACAAGGTGAACTATCTGATAGAGAATCACTGTTAGAAAATCCTCACTTATATCAAAAACTTTTAAAGCCCATTTTAAAGGCATAATATGACCAATATGATCCCATCCCCATATATCAATTACCTCTCTAAATCCTCTATTCCATTTGTTTAAATGATATGCGATATCTGTCAAAAAATATGTGTATTCACCATCGCTTTTGACAAGAACTCTATCTTTCTCATCACCAAAATCTTTTGATTTAAACCATATAGCCCCATCCTTTTCATAAGAGAAATTTCTTTCTTTAAGATAATCAAGAACAAACTGAATTTCTCCTCTTTCCCTCATCTTTTTTTCAGAAAACCAATTATCAAAAATCACACCAAATGCTTTTAAATCTTCTTCTATTGAAGATGTTAGAATTTTTAATATCGCTTCCCTTAGATATTCCACATCATTAACTATATTTTCATCTTCTTTTTCTAAAATCTCTTTTGCAATTTCATAAACATATTCACCTTTATAACCATCCTCAGGAAATTCAACTTTTTCTCCTTTTAGCTCTTTTATCCTCAATTGAACTGATAGGATAAGTAAATCTATCTTTTTCCCTGCATCATTTAAGTAATACTCTTTAAAAACATTCATTCCAAGATATTTCATTGTGTTAGATAGAGCATCACCAATTGCTGCATTTCTACCATTGCCAAGGGTCAATGGCCCTGTTGGATTTGCAGAAACAAACTCAATCTGTATCTTTTTCTCACTCTTTAAACTATCTTTTAAATAGTTTATCTCATTATCTAATAAATTTTTGAAAAAAAATCTATAAAAATCTTTTGAAAATTTTAAATTCAAAAAACCTGGTTCTACAATATTTACATCTTCAAAATAGTTATCACTTTTAAAATCATTTAAAATTTTTTCTCTTAAATTATCATCTTTTACTGATATCAAAAAATCTGTTGAAATATCTCCATATTTTTTATTTTTTGGAATATTAAGATTAAAATAGGGAGATTTATCTTTCAAATATTTTCTAAACTTTTCTTCAAAAATTTCTCTTACTATCAAAATCTATTTTCTCCTTATCTATTTTATAACCCCGAGTATCTGATTTATAACCTTTTTAACATTTTTTATTTTCCCAACCTTTTCTTCAACAGAATATAGAGAATTTGGATTTGTTGCTTCGCCTTCAAGAAAAACTGTTCCATCTATTGAAATATAGGAAATTTTGTCATTTTGATAAGAGGGGTCTTTTAGAATCTCAGAAATCTTATTTTCAATCTCAACATCAACACTTTTTTCATCTCTTGTTACAATACCATTTATTATATCTACAATACCTGGAATATTTGATGCTATTTCATATGCTTTTTCCTTCTCCTCTTTTGTCTCAACATTTCCTTTTATATACAAAACTTTATTCAATACTCTTGTCCTTAGGTGAAAAATATTCATTTTTTTCAACTTATCCATTGATAAACTTTGAAGTATAAAATCATTAACAGAGAAATTTGGGACAATTTTAATCAAATTGTTTATTTTACTAACATTTAATGAGCTTAAAATTTTTTCTATC
>JAKPCM010000001.1 GCA_029553255.1 Caldisericota bacterium
TATGAAATATGTTTTCAAAAGGTTTTTCCCTTTGTTACCTTTTTTCTTATCGTTTTTTTCTTTGTTCATATATAAACCTCCTATCAATCAAGTAATGATTTAATTTTAATAACTTCACCATTTTTTATATATACTTTAGGCATTCTTTTTCCTATTCTCGTTACTATCTCATAATTAATGGTTCTACATTTTTTAGCTATTTCATCAGCACTTACCTCTTCTTTTCCATTTTTACCTAATATTATAACATCCTCTCCGACTTGAGGATTTTCAAACTTAGAGACATCAATCATAATTTGATCCATTGTAACAGTTCCAACAACTCTAACTCTTTCTCCTCTATAAATAACAATACCTTTATTAGAAAGTAATCTTGGATATCCATCTGCATAGCCAAGAGGAAGAGTTCCTATTGTTGACTCTTTTTTTGTATAATATTTTCTTCCGTAACTAATTGGTGTATTTTCTGGTACATTTTTTATAAAAATCAATTTTGCTTTAATTGACATAACTGGATGGAGATTAATATTTTTTATTTCTCTTGATGGTTTTAATCCATAAAGCATAATTCCACACCTAACTCCGTCAAGTATATATTGTGGTAAGTCAATTACAGTTGCTGAGTTTCCATGATGTTTAAATGGTATTTCAATGCTTTCTTTTTTAAGAGAATCTACTACTTTTTGAAATCTATCAAATTGAATTTTTGAGAAAGCTTTGTCTTTTTCATCGGCTGTAGAAAAATGTGCATATAGTCCCTCTATAATTAAATTCTTAAATTTCATCACATTTTTAATAAAATCAACTGAATCTTGCCATAAAACTCCCACCCTTCCCATACCAGTATCAATTTTTATATGTACTTTCACCTTTTCTTTTCTAATCTCGCATAAATTGTTGAGTTCTCTTGCAAAATCTAAAGAGTAGATAGTTGGGATTAATGAAAAATCAAGTATATAATTTACCTGTTTTGGAAATATATATCCGAATATTAAAATCGGTTTAGATATACCATTTATTCTTAATTCCATTCCCTCTTCTAAGGTTGCAACTGCTAAATAATCACTCCCAAGTGTTTCGAGTTCTTTTGCTATTTCAACTGCACCATGACCATATGCGTCTGCCTTGACAACTGAAATTATTTTTTTATCTTTCACCCTTTTTCTAATAATTTCGTAATTCTTTTTTAAATTATCAAGATCTATTTCAGCCCAAGCAGGTCTTAACAAAACAAAATCTTCATTCATGGCTTTACTACATATGTGAACTCATCAAAATATAAATCTCTTCCTAAATCAACCTTCCCTGTATATTTTGGTTTTTTCTCTCCGTTAACTTCAACTCTATATAAATGTGAGTTATACCAAAGTTTATTAGGATTTTTTATGTTAAAAGGATTTTCTTTCACAATTAAAAGATCACTTTCAATTATATTATCGCTTAATTTATAATATGAAAAGTTTCTTCTAATATCAGTTATGACAAGATTCATCTCATTTAGAGATTTTTGTATTCTAAACCATTTATCGATATTCGATTCTATACTACTTAGTCCAAAATATCCAGAGCATCTATCACCTTTTAATGCCTCAACCATTCTTGAGACAAAAATTAGTAATCCTTCAACTGTTTCAACTGGATCTGTAAAAAATGTATCAAATTTATTTTTAAAAATATTTTCTAATGGGTTTCTTGCATCATAAATATAAGCTTCAATGTTCTTAAGATTTTTCTCTTTTTTAACAAAATTTATATAGTTTACCAATCTTTCATCTATTTCAAGAACAGTTATTTCATTAACTATGCCTGATAGGGAAAATAAAATACCCATTAAATCATCATCGCCAAGAATTATAATTTTCTTGTTATAAAGATCCCCTCTTGAAAGCATATATAAAAATCTTGATATTGCTGATTCATTATCAATAACTCCTTGATCGTAAACATTAGTAGGCATTGGCCTATTTTTTGCTATTTCATCATATTCTTTAATTAAGGTAGACCATAGATTCAAATTATCATAAACTCCTCTTCCATTACATTTATCACATAAAAAAGACGAAGATATCTTTCTATCTATTTTATTTTCCAAAGAGAAGATACCATCTTTTCCTTTTATAATTTTTTCATCTGAAAGTTTTTTCATTTCTTCAAGGACCTCTTTTGCAGTATAATTACTTTTTGAAACTATTTCAAAAAAGTCAGTGTCCTCTCTTGACAAAATCATTAATATTTCTTCTCTTACTCTTTCCACTTATTACCTCCAAAAAATTTTCATATAATATATTTTATACTATTTGATTAAAAATTTAGATAATAGAATTATTGTTAGAGGAGAAATTATCGTTGTTAAACCGACAGCTTTAGCAAGAGTTTTTTTATTTAAACCTATCTGTGCGCCATAAATTATAGTTGCCATCATTGTAGGCATCATACTTTGTAACAATGCAACATTTAATATATTTTTTTCAATTGTAAAGAAAGAAGATACAAAATAAAATAAAAAGGGAAAAATTATTAATTTGAAAATTGAAACAGGAATTAAATATACTAAATCCTTTTTACTGAATTTTAAATCAAGATTTATTCCAATATATAACATAACAAGAGGTGTTGTTGTTGATTTTAAAATATTTAATGATTCAATAATTATTGATGGCATATAAAAATTTCTTAAAACAAGACCAATTAAAAAAGCGATTATAGGTGGTGAAATAAAAGAGGATTTTATATTTTTTATACTGTTACCTGATAAAATAGAAATTAATGGATAAATAATTATAAGGAATGTATATAAATGAATTTGATCAAAAAGAATACCATAAGGTAGATTGTTTGCTCCAAAAAAAATTTCCACGAGTGGATAACCAAGAAATGCTGTATTTCCCATAACACCAGATAGGATAAGAGTTGAAAGTTCCCTTTTATCTTTTATATATAGTTTTCCAAAAGCAAAAATTAAAAAAAATTGGATAATCATTGTAACGGGAACAAGGGCAAAAAGAATAAGGTAATTTCCTGAAAATTTAGTAGTTAAAAGAGAGTAAAGGATAAGAGCAGGTAAAGATATATTAAAAACTATTTTTTTTATTACCTCTCCATCCTCTTCTTTTAAAAATTTTATTAATTTTAGGATATAACCAACAAGTATAAGAAGAAGAAATGATATAATCTTATTTATCATCTATAACTCCATTTATTAAATTTACAAAAAAATCACTTATAATATTGTAATCTATTTTGCATAGATTAATTATCTTAAAATCTCTATATTTTAGATTTATGAAATTCAAAATATCATCTATCTTACTTTCTTTTTCTTTTGAAAAAATTAAATCTGAAGTTATAAGAATTATTTTTTTATATCCTTCATCAATTAAATTTTCAATTGCTTGATATATATCTGGTTCACAATAATCTAAAAAAGCAATATATGTTGTTATTTTTGATTTTAAATAAATTAAATTTTTTAAATCTATTACAGAATGATAATATTCATCATTTCTAAAATTTCTTCTCCATTTTTTGATCTTATTGTTTAAATTCTCAAAAATTATGTTTTCTTCATAAGATAATTCTAAATTAGATTCTATTTTCGATTTTAAATTTAAAAATTTTGATAGCTCATTTTTTGGGAAGTCTTTAGGAATTCCACCTTCACCAATCAATAATATAGAGGTTTCATTGTTATCCATCTTTTAATATTTTACAGTAAATTTTTCTTTCTCTTGGTCCATCAAATTCAAGAAAGAAAACTCCCTGCCATGTACCAAGCATAAGTTCTCCATTCTCAATTATAAGATTAACTGAACTTGATGTTATAGATGATTTTATATGTGAATCTGCGTTTCCCTCAAGATGTTTATAGTTTAAATTTTTTGGAACAAGTTCATTTAATCTATCAAGAATATCTTCAATAACATTTGGATCAGCATTTTCATTTATAATTATCCCAGCGGTTGTGTGAGGAGTATATAAAATACAAGCTCCATCTTTAACACCAAGTGACTTTATGATATTTCTTACATAATCTGTTATTTCAATAGCATCAACTCTTTTTTTAGATTTTATTCTTATTATGTTAAACATTTTTTTCTTTTTCCTTCAATACCTCAATGGCTCTATCAACTAACTCTCCTTTAAATTTAACATTTCTCATTTTTTCCAATTCATTAATTAAATCTTCAGTTTCTTTTCTTTCTAAATAATTTCTACCCTGTAAAAAAGTTTCAATAAAATCTGCTATAGAAATTATCTGAGTCTCTATCGGAATATTATCTCCTTTTAATCCATATGGATAACCCATTCCATTATACCACTCGTGATGAAGAAGTACAAAATTAGCAATATTTCTTAATGGTTCAGAAATTGATAAAATCTTATAACCTATTTCTGAATGTTTTTTAACTAATTCAAATTCATCTTCTCTAAGTTTTGTTGGTTTATATAAAATATGCTCTTTAATAGAAATTTTACCTATATCATGTAGAAAAGATGCGTATTCAATATCTTCAATCTGATCAGAATTCAAATTGTATTTTTCAGCAATTTTTTTAGAATAATATGCTACACCCTTAGAATGTTCATATGTCTCTATATCTTTAGTTTCTATTGTTTTTAAAAGAATTTTAACTATCTCATCTTTTAATTTTTTATTTGTTAAAAAATTTTCATCTTTAACTCCATTTAATCCATTAAATGAATAATAGGCATCAGAGTTTCCATTTTCTAAGTAGCCTTTTTCTAACCTATATATAAAAAATTTTAATATTTTTATATCATCTTCATTTATTTTTTCTTTTTTTGATATTTCAATGTGAGAATCTTCATTAAAGTTCAATTTTAAATTATTCGAGTTGTCATCTTTATTTCCAACTGTAAGTGTTTTATCTTTAAAAGAAACAAAAATATAGTCAAGTTTTAAAAAATCTTTTAAAATATTTATTTCAACTTCTAAATCTTTATAATTATTCATCTGTTACTTCCTCTTTTATATAGAATATAACACAATTTTTAATTTTACCATTTTTTAATTTTTTTAATAGAATAAAAAATATTTTAAAAAAATTAATAGCTTTTCTTCAGATTATGGAATTTAATAATTTTTTTAATTTCATAATAAATATATCGCTTTACAATAAAATCACTCTTGACAGAATTTTTATTTTTGATATAAAAGAATCACTGTAATTTTTGTAGCTATTCAATTCAGGGGGGAAACTACAAGATTATAGATAAAATATATTTTTATGGAGGTTAAATATGAAGAAAAAGTTGCTTCACTTATCATCTTCAATATTTTTCAATCAATATGAAAATTATTTTCCTTTAAATTATAAAAAAATTGGAGGTAAAATATGAAAAATTCTTTATTAAAAATTATTATTTTATTATTTTTTTTATTAATCTCCTCTATCTCGCCAATTTTTAATCCTTACTCTATCTCAAAAAATCTTGATGTAACTCCTATTTTTACTGATAGTTTTGAAAATAAAATAAACACAGAAACATCTCTTACAAGTTCTTATTATAAAGAGACAGTTAAATCTTCAAATAAAATCTCCTTTATAAATGGAAAGGTTGGTTTAGGAATTCATCTTGATTCTTTATCAAGTTATATTGGTTATAATTCTAAATACATAAATCCAGAAGAGGGAACAATAAGATTTTATTATAAACCAGATAGTAATTTATATGATTTTTATAACACAAGACAGCCTGAGTGGAAAGATTTTGGTTCATATAAGCCACCATTTTCAGGTATAATTCTTGATGAAGTTGGTTTT